>DZBA01000186.1 GCA_022729775.1 Anaerolinea thermophila
GCTGGCTTTTTAGCGGGCGAATGATACCATAAAGCCGGTTGAATCGTCAAACTTTTGCAGCGCGGGGAGTAGCTAAAAAGATGGGCTAGAAAAAAACTTTTACCACTGAGACTCGGAGACACTGAGATTCTTTGAAGGTTTTCTCCGTGCTTCAGTGTCTCGGTGGTAAAAAAAATATAGGCAAGCCCACACAATTAGGCACTCCCCGCAGCGCGCCACCGGTGCGTCAATTGAAACGCAATTGCATATAAATCGCATCTTGACAAACTAGAACAAGTGTTCTATATTAAAAGCAGTTGACATCCTTTTTCATGGTTCCAAAAGGAGAATTTCCATGAACCGCTTATTTAACAATATCCACATCACCGCGTTTCTCAAAGACGCATCACTCAAGCGCGGAGCAATCTTCGGCAGCATTTTAACCCTTGCGCTACTCTCGTTTGAATTATTCAACTTTGGAACGACCTCCTTCGCGCTGCAAGACGTTCTCGGCGATTTGAGTTTTGCCGGCATCCGCTGGTCTACGCTGCTCGCCTTCGCCTTTTGTGGAATTGACTTTGCGGGCATTGCGCGCATCTTCACACCGGAACAAGGCGCGGATGAGCCTGCCGATGTTTGGTATCTGTTTGGCGCGTGGCTGCTTGCTGCCGGTTTCAACGCATCGTTGACTTGGTGGGGCGTTTCGATTGCGGTCTTGAATCACAGCGCGGCGGGAAGTTCCCTCGTGGGGCAGCCCGCCATGACAACCATCGTCCCGATTATGGTGGCGGCAATGGTTTGGTTGATTCGCGTATTGATCATCGGAACATTTTCGATTTCCGGGGAACGCTTGTTTACGCTTGCAGACGCGAGACCATACAATGGGTATTATCGCAATGAAAGTGTCCACCCTGCGCGGGTGAATCAGCCGCTCAACGCAAACCTGCCCGCCGCGCCGTCTTATCCGCGCCCGGCGCCAAAGCCGCAACCGCAGCCAGCCCCATCGCCAGTTTACGCCAGCCGCCCCGAGCCAACCTACCACCCCGTCGGCATGACCGCAATGAGCCGCGGAAATAATTCTTCCACGCGAAGGTAACGAAAAAATAAATTGAACCCCGCCACCGTTCAAGATGAAAGTGTCTGGTCTCTAATATTTACGGGCTTGAAGTTATAATACTTCAAGCCTTTTTCATTTTACTGGAGATGAACTTATGCAAAGAATGAACGGTCAGCGAAACGGCAGGAATAAGGCGGGCATCTTCGAACTGGAAATATGGTTCCTTGCAGGGTGCGTTCTGGTTGTCACCCTGACGGGGTTCTTTCGTTATCGCAGCGGACAGGAGGGATTTTTCACATTCATTACCGGCAGCGCGTTGTTTATCATCCTGTTGATTGTCAGCGCGCGGTATCGCAAATATGTGGTCAGCATACAAAATTTTATCGAGAACATTCCCTTTGATATGTGGATGAGCGATAAAGACGCGCGTTTCATCCTGCAAAGCGACGAGTCCCGCCGCCTGATGGGAGATGTGACCGGCAAAACGCCGGATGAATTGGGATTGCCCGCCGAAGCGCTCGTGGAATGGGAAACCAACATGCAGCGCATATTGAGCGGCGAGACTGTCTACAAAGAAGGCGCGCGCGTTGTAGATGGAAAAACGCGCGATATTTTCACCATCATGACGCCGGTCAAAAGCGGGGATAAGTTCGTTGGAACAGTCGGCATCAATCTCAACATCACCGAAAGAAAAAAAATCGAAAGACAGCTGCGGCGCACAGCAGACCAGCTGACGATTTTGAACGATATTGCGCGGGCTATTACAACTCTGGTAGACGTGGACAGCGTGCTAGACCTGATCCGCATACAAGCGCAGCGGCTTCTTCCAATAGACGCCTTTCTTGTAATGTTGTACCAGCCCGAAACGAATATGATTTCATATCCGCTGGTATATGACAACGGCAGGAACTGGAGCGAACCAGACCACGAACTCACGCTCGATATGAGGTCGCATGACATCTTGAAAAACGGCCAGCCGCTTTTGCTCAACCTGACAGAAGAAGAATTCGAGCAGATCGCCCAAAACAAAAATCGCACGTTGATTGGCGACCGGGCTTCAAGGTATCGGTCATTTATCTACGCTCCGCTGGTTGGGCAAAATGGCGTTATTGGCGTTATTTCCGCAATCAGTTACAGTTTCAACACCTACAACCATAAACATCTCGAATTGTTGGAAAGTTTTGCGCTGCAAGCGACCATTGCGATTGAAAACGCGCGCTTATTTCAAGCACAGCAAAAAGAAATTGCGGAGCGCAAACAAGCGGAACACGAAACGCTCAAACTCAACGCGGAATTGGAAGAGCGCGTTGCGAGCCGCACGCTACAATTACAGGAAGCCAATTCAAACTTGAGTTTTGAAAAAGCGCGCCTCGAAAAATATAATCACCAGCGCGAGATCATGGCAGATATGACCGACATGCTGCAAGCCAGCCGCAACACACGGGAAGCGTCCGAAGTTGTTTCCGCGCGCTTGAAGATGTTACTCCCAGCACACGATGGCGCGCTCTATCTTTTGAACGAACTCGATACGTATGAGCCAACCGCCATTTGGGGAACACAACCCGCGCTGAACGCAACCTATACCTCAGACAGTTGTTGGGCATTGCGGCGCGGAAAACCCTATCGTTTCGGCGTGGATCAATCCAACCCGCCCTGTTCGCATCTTGGGAGCAGCGCGCCCCGGCATACCTTGTGCATTCCGCTTTCGGCGCAAGGTGAAAGTTTCGGGAATTTGCTTATCGCCTCGAATGAAGAAAAAAGCGCGGGCTTGATGAATGCCGAGGAGCAACTCTTCATAGAGACCGCCGCAAGCAGCATTGCGCTCGCGCTGGCAAATTTGCGCCTACGTGAAAAACTGCGCCTGCAATCCATCCGCGACGCGTTGACCGGGCTTTATAACCGCCGCTACCTCGATGATATCCTGCCGCGCGAAATCAACCGCGCCAATCGAAACGAACACCCGTTAAGTATCCTGCTGTTCGATATTGACCACTTCAAGGATTTCAACGACACCCATGGACACAATGCCGGGGATTTCGTCCTTCAGAATCTTGCAGAGATGATGCTTTCCATCATCCGCGAGAGCGACATCGCTTGTCGTTATGGTGGCGAGGAATTCATGGTCATCCTGCCAAACACATCACTGGAAATTGCGCAAAAACGCGCCGAAACTTTGCGGCAGGAAATTTCACAGAACACGTTAAAGTTTATGGATAAATTGCTTGGCGCAATCACGGTTTCAATCGGCGTGGCGGCATATCCGCAGCACGGGGAGCAGGCGGGCGCGCTCATCAAGTCCGCGGACGAGGCTTTGTATCAGGCAAAGCAAAACGGGCGGAATCGCGTGATGGTCAGCGTATGAGGAATCCGTGAAACCCATCTGGCTCATCTTGATTTACACATTAATTGCGGGCGCAATTTCAGCGGCAACCGCGCCCATTCCCGGCACATCCTTGCTGTTGACCGCGCTCGAAATTTATATGCTTGTGCATTTATCCAAAGCGCATGAATACCAACTTGGATTCAAGGATATTGGATACTCCGCCATCGCGCTGTACAGCCTCTCGACCCTTTTGAAGGATACCGCGCTCGAACTGTTGAGTTTCCTGCCGGTTGTCGGCTGGATTGCCGAAGTGATTGTTGCCATGTTGTTTGTCTTTTTTCTTGGAAATCTCGCAAACCTATATTTTCGCAAACGAGGAAATTAATATGACCACAAAACATTCCGACGTTCTCATCGTCGGCGGCGGTTCGATTGGGTTGAACGCCGCGTATTATCTCTTGAAATCGGGGCGCAAAGTAAGCATCGTGGATGCGAAAGAGATCGGCAAGGGAAGTTCGTCCGGTAACGCGGGGCATATCGTCCCAAGCCATATCATCCCGCTGGCGGCGCCGGGCGTTGTCACCTCCGCGTTGAAGTGGATGCTCGACCCGTCGCACAGTCCGTTTGGGATGAAGGTCAGCCTCGACCCGAAATATATTTTATGGCTGCTGCAATTTGTGACCGCGTGCAGTGAAGCGAATGTCACGCGCGGAATTCCACCATTGAACAGCCTGGGGCAACTGAGCGCGCGGAATTTCATCCAAATGATTGCGGAGGAAAAATTCGATTGCCATCATCAGGAAAAGGGCTTGCTCTTTTTATACAAAACAGAAAAGGCAATGCAAGACGGCGTTCACGAAGGCGAGTTGATGCAAAAACACGGGATCCCCGTCAGCGTGTATGACCGAAATAAAATCCACGAAGTCGAACCTGCCGCGTTGGGTGACATTATCGGCGGCGTGCATTTCACCGGCGATTCGCATCTCGACCCGGCTGTGTTTCTCGATTTGTTAAGAGAGAGAGTCCGCGCAATGGGCGCGGAGATGTTCGAGAATACCGCTGTGACCGGGTTTGAATCTGCTAATGGAAAAATTTTGAAGGTAAAGACCAGCGCGGGAGATTTCAGCGCGGAGCAAATTGTCCTTGCCGCGGGCGCGTGGACTCCGGCGGTGGCGCGTGATTTGCGTCTCGACATCCCCATCCAACCCGGACGCGGGTACAGCATGACCATGTCCGCGACGAAACAAATGCCCAGCCACGCGCTGATTCTCGGCGAGCGAAGGGTTGCGGTCTCTCCCATGAATCATTTGCTGCGGTTTACAGGCAGGCTGGAAGTCGGCGTTGGCAGCACCGTTCCAGACCCGCGCTGGATTCAGCGCATCGAGAATGCCGCGCGGGAATATCTACGGCTCGATGAACAACTGGATGTCAAAGAAACGTGGGCGGGCTTGCGTCCCACCACGCCGGATGGAATGCCAATTATCGGGCGCGCCGCGAAATATTCCAACCTCATTCTGGCAACGGGACACGCCATGCTCGGTCTTTCGCTGGGACCCGGCACCGGTCAAGTGGTTGCGGAGTTGGTCAACGGAAAAGAATCCGCGTTTGACTTAAGTCCGCTGCGGCTGGAAAGATTCTAGCGCAAACAAAAATGTCCGCGCAAATTTACCGCTACCCAATCATGTACAAGGGGATGTATTGGTATGGGCTGGCAATGAACACGCTCATGATCGTGATGTTGATACGCGAGCCGTTTGTTAATTACGCGCTGTTTGGAATTCTAGAATATGTGATGACGGTGATGTTTCTCGCGCTTTTGGCGTACAGCGAGCATTTCGTCATATCTCGGATGTTGCATCTGGGCGAGACCGTGTCGGTGGATGAGGCGCAAATCCAATATCATCATCGCGGCGGGGAGGTCGTTTCGATACGCTGGGATGAGATTGCCCATCTCGAATATCAAGAGATTTCCTGCGTGCTGCGCATCATCGCGCCCAATCCAGAGCGGATTATAGAAGTTGATAACCGTATGGGCAAGTTTGGACAGTTGGTGGTAAGGGTGCAGGATGAAATGAATAAATTCGCATATAAACGCAGGATACGGGTAGTGCAAAAGTAAAATAGACCCTTTGCGCTTTCATCCGCTAATTTTCACGAATGTAAAGTTTCTTAAGAGAAAACATCTCTTACTTTTGCAAGAGGTTAAACAAAATTCCGAAGTCGGCGAGACTTCGGAATTTTGAATCTACTTGCTGTAATGGTATCTTGCCTGGAGAAAATCAATCCGATGATCGCGGACAAGATATACAACGCGATGTTCTTGCGTTAACCGTCTTGACCAACACCCCGGCGCAAGATATTTGAGAGGCTCTGGTTTTCCAATTCCATCAAAAGGCTCGCGCATGATGGCTTCTATCAATTCAAAAACGCGTAAAGCAAGTTTGCGGTCATTTTCGACCCAATAGCGCAGGTCTTCTATAAATTCAGGTTGAAAGACCGCCTCACGCTTTTTCTGTTTCAAGCCCCACCTCGCGCCGCAAGTCATCCAAATTTTGAGGCTTGCCATGATTCTTCAAGGCGCGTCCCAAAGCGGATAAAATTCTTTCAGCGTTTTTAGGCGAGCGCATAAGATAAGCCGTCTCAGTTAAACTGGCAAGTTCATCCGCTGAAATCATGGCAACATCTTCAGAGCCGCGTCGTTGAATAATCACGATTTCTCTGTCTTGGGTAACGCGGTCGAGCAAAGTTGCCAACTGTTCACGCGCGCTGGTATAGGTAAATTCGATGGTCATTGAAAAAACTCCATTCTGTACAGGAATACTGTACAACAAAAAAATGGAACTGTCAATCCAAAAATTCGATTTTCCCATCATCCAGGGACTTGATGCAAGCGAGTGATTCAATCGGCACGCCGAGCGGCTCGAGCGCGGCGCGTCCGCCTTCGAAGATTTTCTCGATCAACGCGCCAATGCCGACGATCTTCGAGCCTGCGGTTTCGGCAAGGCGCACGAGTCCGAGGATGGTCGCGCCGGACGCGAGGAAATCGTCAATGATTAAAACTTTTTCGCCATTGGAAAGATATTCCGGCGAGACAATCAACTCGACCATGCGCCCTTTGGTATGCGATGGCGCGAGCGTCAAATACACTTGGTCGGGCATGGTGATGGGCTTGGACTTGCGCGCATACACCACCGGCAAATTCAAGTGAATCCCGGTAGTGACAGCGGGGGCAATGCCGGAAATTTCCGCAGTGAGAATCTTGGTCGCGCCGAGGTTTGCAAAGCGCCTGGCAAACTCGCGCCCACAGGCATCCATCAACGTTGGGTCAACCTGATGGTTCACAAAACCATCCACTTTCAAGATGCCCTTCCCCAAGTTTTTCCCATCCCTCAAAATGCGATCTTTTAATTGCTGCATATCATCTCCGTTTGACTAGACATTTTCGCCTTATTGTACATCTTCAAAAGCGAACTTGCCAG
>DZBA01000187.1 GCA_022729775.1 Anaerolinea thermophila
AGTATCGCAATTGCCGCTATGATATGTTTTGTCTGTCGAAATTTTCTCAAAAACAATAACGGAGTCGCAACTGCCAGCAGCATGGGGATGGCGTACAAGTGAACGTCGCGCACGAAGACCCACAACAGAAAGATGACAAGCCATGTGATGAAGAGCGCGCGTTCCGTTCGCCCGGCAAAGGGCGTCTCAGAGGCGGAGGCGCGGAAGGTCAGCTCCATCAACACGGCAAAGACAATGGCAAAGATGGAAAGCGAAAGCGATTCTGGGCTGAGGATGCTGTCCCATTCCGCGATTTGCGGCGTGAACCCGAAGAGCAGGACAATCACGACGGATGCAATTTTCAGCAGCGGATGTTTTATCCAGCGCGCCATCATCCACGCCAGAAAACTCCAGCCGAGAACGGAGAGGATGTTTTGCAATAGCGCGATTTTATCGAAGCAGGGTTGATTGGCGCGGACGCTTTCCGCGCCTGCCGCCGGCGCGCTGTAGGCGGTGACCGGGCAATTTTCGGCGTCGCTTGCGAACTTGTAGATGATGTTCGTGGTAAAGAGCCTTTTACCCGCGAAGATTTCCCAAGACCAGACGGGGGCTTGCGCGCCCGTTACGTAACTGCTTGTTTCAGAGTTGGCAATCGAGAGGCGCAGGTCGCCATAGGAAATAACGCGCAGCCATGCGCCCGCGATGAGGATGAGAACGATGACGAGGTCAACCCATTTTTTGGCAATCCACGACATTGTTTATTCCTTCGGCAAGACTTCGATAATCTTTTTGATCTGCTCTTGTGAGAGCGGCTTGTCTTTTGACTTTTGGCGCAGAAATTCCTTGAGCTGCTTGAGTTTCATTGCCGCAACGGGAGAATCGCCCGCGTTTACTTCTACATCTTCGTTGGTAAACACCAGCGCGGATTTAATCTCCGGGATTTCGCTTTCTTCAAAATGTTTGGCGAGGAATTTTTTCAAAGTGCGGATTTCGTTTTCCGCTTCGACATCGGGTCGCCCCAAATTTTCCTGCCCAAAGATTTTCATGTACGCTTGCACGAATCCGCCGCCGCTTAACTTCCAGCGGTTCTTGGTGAACTCGACTTTTCCGCCCTGGTGATAGGGCAGCAGCGCCCACACGCCGGCAGGTCCGACCAGTAAATGCGAAACAGGCGATGAGTAATGATACATGTTGAAATCGCTGTGCAGACCTTTGAGCCCGGCGTCCAATTTTTCATCGGGACGGGGCGAGCGTCCCCAGCGGCTGCCCATGTACATGCCGACTTGCGTCAGGATGAAACCGATGAATAAGGCTGCCACCGAGTAGGTGATTAACTCCGGCTTGGTAAACGAGATGTACATGCCCAAGCCCAGCACAATCAGCGCGGCGAGGCTTGTCCATTGACCGATCTTTCCGTTGCGTTCGATTAACTTTTCATTTTTGATGATTTTCATTATTTAAGACTCTCTTCGATTGCAGATTTGATTTCGTCCAGCACTTTCACTTCCACGGCTTCTTTTGCCACGCGCACCGCGTTTTTGATGGCAAAGGCGTCAGAGCGCCCATGACCGATGAATACCAGCCCGTTGATTCCGAGCAGCGGCGCGGCGCCTTGTTCGCTGGGGTCGAGGATTTTTTTGATTTCGCTCAACGCGGGCTTGACCAGCAATCCGCCGATCTTGGTCAGCAGGCTGCCTTTCTTGATGATTTCGCGGATTTTTTCGGTGATGAGTTTTGCCACCGCTTCGGATGATTTTAACATCACGTTGCCGGTGAAGCCGTCCGTCACTGCCACATCCACATGCCCGCCGATGACTTCCTTGCCTTCGACGTTTCCATAATAATTGATGTTTGCCGCTTTCAACAATGGCGTTGCGGCTTTGACCAATTCATTGCCCTTGCCTTCTTCTTCGCCGTTGGAGACCAAGCCCACTTTGGGATTTTTCACGCCGCGCACTTTTTCCGCGTATACGCTGCCCATGATGGCAAACTGCGCCATGTTTTCCGGCTTGCAGTCCGGGTTCGCGCCGATATCCAGCACCACGCAGAATCCCTTGGCGGTGGGAAAGATGGGCGCAAGCCCGGGTCGGTCTACGCCGCGGATTCTTCCCAGCCGGAACAGCGCGGTGACCATGGCGGCGCCGGTGTTGCCGGCGGTGACAAAGGCGTCCGCTTCGCCTTTTTTTACAAGGTCAATGCCAATGGACATGGAGTTCTTTGCGTCTTTGCTGCGCGCCTTCAACACCAGACCTTCGCCTTTGTCGTACATGCTCAATGTCTCTGGCGCGTGGATAACGCGCACGGGCAGGTCTTTGGCATTTTGCGAATCCAACACGGGCTGGATGAGTTTTTCATCGCCCACCAAAATTACTTCCACGCCATATTCGCGCGCGGCAAGCACAGCCCCTTCTACGTCAGGTTTTGGAAATTCGTCACTTCCCATTGCGTCTACAACGATTCGAACCATTTTTTATCTCCTGTGAAAAAAATTCGCGTGTAAAAATTGCAGGCAAATTGCGCTTGACAATTAAGGCAACCTGATTATAATACGCCCTGCTTTTGCGCTGGTGCTGGAATTGGCAGACAGGCACGTTTGAGGGGCGTGTGGCGTAAGCCGTGGAGGTTCAAGTCCTCTCCAGCGCACAAGAAAAATTTCCCAAGAAATTGGGAAATTTTTTTATTTAACAGGTGACCTTACGCACTGCCATTTCGAGCGAAGCGAGAAATCCTATCCCGCTGCAAAAGATTTCTCCTCGCTCCGCTCGTCGAAATGACAACCGTGTCATTCCTTGCACACTGTCATTTCGAGTGAAACGAGAAATCTTGTTGTGAGTTGACAGATGTTACGCCAAATTTTTCATGCAGAGGGTAGCCGGGAATTTAACGCAAAGACGCGGAGGCGCAAAGGAAAAAGCGAATCAGGGTCTGTCCTGAAAATAGCCATTTTCATCACCCGTGGCGCGGGCAACCGCCCGCATGGACAACTGATATGAAAATAGGGTTTCGTAGGTCATGCTTGTAGCATGACGCTCTCGCGGGAGTAACCGTCACGTTACAAACGTGACCTACGTTTTTCATCCTTCGGGGTGAACTTTGTTCATGAATACTCCGTGATTCAAAAAAGTGTTCGCCAGATTTCTGACCATTACAGATTTACACTGATTCGCGCGGATTTAAAAAACAATCAGTGAAAATCAGTGAAATCGGTGGCAGGGTTGTTTTTTTTATGGGCTTTTGCTTTCAGATTTGTAATTGCTGACCCATTGTTGATTTTTTGCCGCGATGTTTTTTTATGTTATACTTGCAAAATATCATATATTTGCAATCATATTGCAATGTTAACCGGTTTTTTGCTCTGTTTTCAAAACTGCCTATTGGGGGCGTTCTTACGTGGTCTCTTCCCCGGAGTTTCGTGAGATGACGCAGGATGAAATTGACGAATGGGTCAACTCGATTGGCGAGACTGTGGACATTTTGGAAGATGCCTTTGCGACGATGACGGCAATTGCATCTTTACCAGATTTGCCCCCCGTCCTGCCGGACAGACACGACATCCCCTACAATGGCACTGTCCCTTACCAGCCTATCAATATGCAGGGATCATTCCAGACGCTTCCGCAATTCTCGTTGGGCGCGGCGCAGGTCTCCATCAGCGATCCTTTGGTGGGCGTGGTGCGCGCGGCGGTGATTCGCAAGAATTATTTCGCGGTGTCGTACACCGAAGATAACCTCTCGCTTGTTTCACATGGCGTGTCCATTGACATGAGCGGCGCGGGATATGTGCAGGTATGCTTTGCGTATTCTCCCGTCAAGTCTGATTTTAGCGTGGTGCGCTGGGATTCTTCCGGGTATACCGGCGACCTGCCGGGCAAATGGTCGAATGTGGATACCTACCGGCAAGGTCCGTCTTTATGTTCCAAAGTCCCGCGCGGCGTGTTTGCGCTTGCCGGGTTGTAATACTTTGTCTTTTGGGTTTTCTTCGGCGTTCAATTTTATTTGTGAAGACACACCGTCCCGAAGGTTTCCTCGAAAAACCAGTTGAGCCACTCAAACCTTCGGGACGTTGACCCTATTTTTTTGAGATGATGTATTTATTCGGCGTCCAATTTATTTTGGACGCCGAATTTTTTTATGCGACGAATCCCTGTCCGCGCAAAATCCCCGTCAACGCCTGCCTGCCATCGGTGAGCGCTTTTTCCTGCCAGCGCGATTCTTGTGGGAAGAATAACTCCTCATACTCCGCGCGGATTTCCCCTTCTGCCGCTTTGCTGATTGCGCCGTGATGCCGCAGTTGATTTTCCAAAATGGTGATTCGTAAACTGCGAATCAGCGCGGGAAGCGAATCGCCGAATGTGCCAAACTCGAACCCGCTGGCGAACACTTTTTTGTTGGGGAATTCCGCGTCGCGCAGGCGGTAGATGTATTCGCCCATGTCGCCGCTGATGGCATAGAACTCATCCGCGTCTATTTTTTGAATCAACGGATATTCGAACCGCTTCACCGCTTCGGCGGAGGACATGCTTTCCATGGGCGAAAGCAGCATGGTCATCTGGTAGCGCGGACCGTAACCCGTGTGCATATCAACTTGCGAGAAGGACTCATATCCGCCGATGGCGGCGCGATACAAATTCATCAAGACTTGCGTTTCTTCCTGTGCTTCTTTCCCGCCATAGTACAGCCCGTCTGCGTGGCGGTGTTGTCCGAGCAGCGAGGCAGCCTGTATGCGCGCCCTGCCAAACTTGACCATATTGGCAGCCACATTTGCAAGGAAGGCGACCTTTCCTTTCTTTACGCCGCTTGCGGGTTTTTGCGGCGCAAGAAAGTCAAGCAACAAATCATATTCGGGGTTGATGGTGGGGTCGTATTTTTCGCCATAGACGAAGTTGCGATTTAAGTCCACGTGCTTGGGGTTGACGCGCAGGCGATGTTTCATCCCATAGGGATTGATGGCATGAATGAGCAGCAAGCCCGTGTTTTCGGGATTCAAGCGCGGGGCAAATTCATCCATGAATAGTTTCAGTATCGCCGAGCCGACATAGCCCTCGATGCCATGCTCCCCAATCGAGATGACCACGACTTTTTCGCGCTTGGGCGGATGCGCCCACAACCAGTCAATGCTTAATTCGGGCTGATGTGCCAGCGGATGTGATTCGAGGCGCGAATCATGCCAGCGCGCGCGGATCGATTCAGCGTCACGAAGGAATCGCACGCGGGATTCTTCATACGAAGCGGGGAAATAGTTGTTCATGTATAAATTCCAATGGAGTCCAGAAGTTCTACTTCTGGAATTTCTTAAAGAAGAGATGCTGGGTTTTCTTAAAGAAGAAATTCTGGGTTTTCTTTAAAAAGAGATTCTGGTTTTCTTCCGCAAGTAGAACTTGCGGATTCCGTTAAAAGGGTCCAAAGTTGATGGCAACTGCCAGCCCTAAAAATGCAACGGTGACGAGGAAAGTCCACAACCAAAGTTTTGCCGTCCAGCGCAGCCACTTGGGATAGCTGACGACGGTCAGACCCAGACAAATCAACAGCACGGGGTTGGTGGGGTAGGCAAGGTTGGAGAAGCCATCGCCAAAGACGTAAGCAAGCACAGCGGTCTGGCGCGTGACGCCAATCAAATCTGCCAGCGGCATGAGGATGGGAATCATCAAGAAGGCTTTGGCAGAACCTGAGGCGATGAAAAATTCGATGCTGAGCGCGAGAAAGTAAATGACCAGCGCGGCGGGAAATGCGCCGAGGTTTTGGAAGGGTTCGGCGGCGTAATACAAAATGGTGTCGGTAATGCCGCCGCTGTCAATGATGTAACGGATGCTTGCCGCCATGAGAATCAGCGGGACAGAGGGCGCGAGTCCGCTAATGCCTTCGACCAAGCCGCGCCAGATGGTTTTTCCGCCCGCGCCAGAGAGGAAGCCCGCGCCGAGTCCGCCAATCAAAAAGAGGATGCCGACGATGGGCAGCGCATAATCTGAAATGGCAGGGACGAAGGGTCCCGCCAGCATGACGGCAAAGATGAACAGCAGGAACATTCCAAAGAATGAAATGGCGCGATTTTGTTTCGGGTCAATTTCGGTCAGCGAATTGTCTTCCATGCGCTTGTATTTTTCGCGCTCGGCTGAGTCTTCGCCATGCACCAGCGATTGTGTTGGGTCTTGGTCAATCTTGCGGGCATAGCTGACAAGAAAGGCAGTGAAGATGAAATAAATGACGATGAAGACCAGCGCGCGCAGCCATGCGCCCGAAAACAACGGCAGCCCCGCAAGTTGCTGCGCAACGCCCAGCGTGTACGGGTTGGAGATGGCGGCGGAGAATCCCATATTGGTGGCGAGGATGGACATGCCCAAGCCGACCAGCGCATCCCAGCCGAGCGTGTAGGAAAGCGCAATCATCACGGGGACGAGCAGCACAATTTCTTCAAAGGTGCCGAGCGTCGCGCCGAGGAACATAAACGCCAAACTGACCAAATACAGCAGCAGGTATTTGCGCGCGCGGAATTTTTTTACGATGCTGCCGATGAAAGCGCGGATTGTCCCTGTTTTATCCAACACGGCGAACGCGCCGCCCGCGAAGAATAAGACCACGATGATGACGATGACGGTCAATCCGTTGCTGCTGCCGAGGACTTCGATGGGCGCGACCAGCCAGCGCCAAATGGGATATTCCGGTTTTGGCGTGAATTGAAATGAAGCGGGGTCAATCACCTCGCGCCCGTCCACTTCAAGACGGGTGTATTTTCCCGCAGGGATGATGAGGGTGAGAACGCCTGCAAGCATCATCAACACAAACAAAATAACAATGGATTGGATGAATGCTTTTTTGCCGATTTGCGCGCCTGCTTTTTGTTCCATAAATTAACTCCTTT
>DZBA01000188.1 GCA_022729775.1 Anaerolinea thermophila
TGATTTTTCAATCAAGTCTCTTTTTTTTCGATATCTATTTTATGGCGTTACAGGCTTCCCGACAAAGACAAAGTAGCCTGTTTTCATTGAAGTCTCATGTCCGGGGACGTCTGCTTTGGCTTCGGCAAGGAATTGATACAAAAGGGATGATTCCCATTTTCCGCCGCCGAGGATGTCTGTGCCTTTGGATTCTGCATCCGCGCGGCGCGAACCGGATTGGATGCCTTCATAGCTGGTCAAATCCAACTGCGCGAGCGAGATTTTCATATCCGCCGCGTGGCAGGAAACGCATGAAGTGGAGCCATTCGCCCAAAAATTTGGTTCGATGAACAGCGGTTGAACATCTGCAAAGGTGGCTTCACATGTGCGGGCATCGGTATCGGTGAACTCGAAGGCTTCCTTTTCCGAAGAACCAGCCGCAACCCACGCGCCAATCAAATCAGCGGCGGCAACGCGGCAAACATCCGGATTGGGGGCGGCTTTCATGTTCATATCCGCAGCGGGCATGGCAGCGGGCATCAAGGTCGGGATGGGCGTGCGTTCCACGTTGGGGATGCCCTTGTCACATGCGAGCGAAAATCCGCAGGCATTGAGGAAGAGAAAAGCGACCCAGATCACCACGCCAACCGAGAAAATAATCAGCGTGCTAAAAACTGTTTTGCGAACATCATCTTTCATGGTATGCCTGCCTTATTGAGCCGCTTTCAAAGTGCGGACGAAGTTCACCAAGTCCCAACGTTCGCGCACTGTGAAGTTTTCATTCAACGCGGGCATCAAGCCAAATCCATTGCTGACGGTGAGGAAGATGGCGCCGTCCTTCTTGCTTTGGATGGCTTCGCTGGTCAGGTCGGCGGGTTTCTTTTGAACGAGAAACGCGGCGATCATGCCGTTGCCCTTGCCTTCCGCGCCGTGACACATCGCGCAGTGAGTGGCAAAGAGCTGCTTGCCGCGCGCAATGGATGTTTCATCCGCTGCGACAGGGTTGGCAGGCGCGCCATTACCGGGAATGTACGCCGCGCCTTCGACAGGAATGGAACGCGCGGGAACAGGGCGCGGTCCAGTGTTGGTTACCATGTCGAACTCTTGCGTGCCATAAGACGGCTGAAGTTCCATGAACACCATCCAATCAATTTTGATGATGTCGTATGAGAATAGCATCAAGCCACCCGCAAGGATTGCGAGTACCCCGAAGACGTTTATAAGTTGTTTAAAGAGTCTCATAGGTGTTGTGCCTCCGCAGGCTCTACAGATTCAGCGCCCATTTTCTTCAAGGCATCTGTGAGTTTTTTCTCTTCCACATGCGGACATTCGATCAGGATGGCAATCTTGCCGTCGCTGACTTCAGTTACATATTTCATCGGGCGATAGTTCGGGAACATGCTGTCCAAAAACACACCCAAGAAGGTGGAGAGCAGCATAATCAACATGGTCAGTTCGAACAGGATAATTACGGAAGGAGGTCCAGAAATAGGAGCCTGCCTGCCGACTTGAATGGGATATGGGTACATGTATGGAACGCCAAAGGCAAGGAACGCGCCCGCGCTAAAGCCGAGGAGTGCGCCGCCAAGCGCGATGCGCGGGACGTTGGTATGCTGCGCCGGGCGACCCAGCATGGCTTCGGTCACCGGCACACCAGAGATAACGTTCATACATTCATCATGGATACCCATTGCGCGCAGCTGGTCAAGCGCGTCTGCAGCGGGACCGATATCGGCAAAGACCGCAAGAATATCTACAACTTTTGATTCAGTCATTGCGTCCTCCTATTCCAATTCGCTAACCGAAACAACGGTCTCGCGCCCAAACTTCTTGAATTCGTGCGCCATCTGACCTTCTTCCACTTCCCATACCGGGATGAGCGGGATCAACTTCGAAGACAGCATGTAAAGCAGGATGAAGAAAGCCATCGTGCCGATGCCCATGGGCATTTCGGCGCCAGGCTCGTACTGCTGCCAGGTGAAGGGCGCGCGGTTGATGGTCAGCGTGACGGGGACAATGATGAAACGCTCGAACCACATGCCGATATTAATCAAAAAGCCGACAATGGAGACGATGAGCGGGTTGGAACGCCATTTCTGGTTCCACAAAACCGCCCACGGGACAGCTACGTTGACGATCAACATCGCAAACCACATCCAGCCATAGGGACCGGCTTCGTGATAATGTAACAGGATTTGCGTCCACTTGTCGCCACCGTACCATTGCACGATGTAATCGTTAAAGAAGAAATACGCCCAAGCCATCGAAATGATGAGCATGAGTTTGCCAATGGCGTCGAAATGTTCCGGGCGGATGAAATACTTCATGTGCTTCATCGTAGAGCGAATGATTGCCAATACGATGATCACCGCGCCCATGCCAGAGTGCAGCGCGCCAACGACGAAGTACGGTCCAAAGATGGTGGAGCTCCACCCGGGGCGGGTCGCCGCGGCAAAGTCCCAGGACACGATGGTGTGTACCGAGAACATGACCGGAATAATCGCAAAGGCAAAAATGTTCATTGCGTTGCGCAAGTGCGCCCACTCGCCTTCGGTTCCGCGGAAGCCAAGCGCAAGGGTTTTATACAAAATCTTGCGCCAGCCGGTGGTGCGGTCACGCGCCATTGCTAAATCAGGAATGAGCGGCAGGAAGAGGTACATGGTGCTGCCCAAAACATAAGTGGTGATGGCAAGCACATCCCACGCCAGCGGGGAGTGCAGGTTGGGCCACATCATGCGTTGATTGGGGTATGGCATGAGCCAATATAAGCCAAGCCACACGCGACCAATGTGCATGAAGATGCTCATGCCCGCTTGAATGAGACCGAAGGTGGTCATCAACTCAGCGGCGCGGGTGAACGGGCGGCGAAATTCCGCTTTGAACACGCGCAAAATCGCGGAGATGAAAGTTCCCGCGTGGCTGATACCGATCCAAAACACGGTGTTTACGATGAACACGCCCCAGTATGACGGGCGATTGATGCCCGCGAGGTAAAGACCTTCCGCGATGACCTTCGCCCACGTATAAACCAAACCATACGCGACGATGCCAGCCAAAACAACGATGATTGCCCAGAATTTCCAGGTGGGCGGTTCCATCATCGATTCCATGACCATCTCGTTCATGCGTCCGCGTGGAAGCGGGTCAAGCATCAAATGTTTTTCGCGGAGGTGTTCCTCGTGGGAATGTTCCGCTTTGTGTTTGTTATCTGACATGTTTACCCTCCCTTGAAGTAGGTCACGTGGGGCTGCGTGCCAAGTTCTTCAAGATGTTTGACGCCATGACCTTGATGCGCCAGCTGTGAAACAAGCGATTCAGGGTTATCTATGCGTCCAAAAACAATTGCATTTGCGGGACAAGCCTGCGCGCACGCGGTAGTGAATTCGCCATCGGCTACTTCGCGCCCTTCGGCTTTTGCGGCATCCTGCGCCTTATGAATGCGCTGGATGCAGAAGGTACATTTTTCCATCACGCCGCGGCGGCGCACGGTCACATCAGGGTTGAGTTGGTTGGGCAGCGGTTCCGGGCGTTCGTAATCGCGCCAGTTGAATGAACGCACTTGATACGGGCAGTTGTTGCCGCAATAGCGCGTGCCGATACAACGGTTGTAAACCATCAAGTTCAACTGTTCCGCTTCTGAGTGGACGGTGGCAAACGCCGGGCAGACGGGTTCGCAGGGCGCTTCGCCACACTGCTGGCACATCATTGGCTGATGGGGAGTCATCTTCACTTCGGGATACTCGCCTTCCCAGAAGCGTTCAATGCGAATCCAGTGCAACGAGCGTCCGTAGTTGATATCTACCTCGCCGTTGGACGGTGAAAAAGCGTCGCCGACAAATGGAACGTTATTCTCCATCGAACACGCTGCTACACAAGCCTGACAGCCCGTGCAAAGGTCTTGATCAATGACCATGCCCCACTTGCCGGATTCTTCCGCGCTCATTTTGATTTCATCGGGTCTAATCATGATTAATGCTCCTCTCCCATACCGACGCCATAAACGCCCATCATGCTTTCGAGGCGCGAAATGACAGATTTCTTCCCGGTCTTTTCGACTTTTACCTTGACTCCGGCAAACGCAAGGTCACCGGCTTCGTTAAAGTTTGCGCCAAGCAGGTCAGCGGGATTGACGCCGCGATTCGCCGCGTAGCGTCCGTAAGCGGTATGTCCCTGACCATAGGGAATTGCAATCGTATCGGGGCGAATGGCAGGGTACTTGTAAACAGAAACTTCCACTTCGCCAAATTCACTGATGACTTTTACAACATCGTTATTATCCACGCCGAGCTCGTGCGCGGTTTCAGGGTTGATGGCAACCCATGAATTCCACATGACGGTTGTCGTCGGGTCGGGCAATTCCTGTAACCAGGGTTTGTTTGCGCCCGCTTCCGCCAACGTTGGGGAAACAAAAGGCACAAAGAAGAACTCGCCTTCGCCGGCAAATTCCGCTTCTGTGGCTTTCAGGCTCTTGCTCAACACATCCGCAGTGGCGGGGGCAGTGCGCCCGTCGGTGGTCTTCCACCATCCGCCGTGCTGCTGGAAATATGCCATGAAGGTATTGAGGTCCGGCGCGGAGAAGAGTCCATCGGATTCGCTCATCAACGGGGCAATCTTGCCGCGCAGGAATTCGACTTCATCCATGAAGGACATCGCGAATTTTCCACCCGCGATTTGTCCAGCCGCGAGAAGCACATCCACGGTTGCGCGCGTGTTATAGAACGGGGAAACAACCGGCTGCAAGCCCGAAAGTACAGATTGCGCCGCGCCCGTAAAGACGCGCTGGTAGCCCCAAGATTCAAGTCCATGATGGTCGGGGAATACGTATGTCGCTTCGGCTGCGGTTTCATCGGGGAAGGTGGAGAAGGAAATCACTTGCTCAACACCCTTCATCGCTTCTTTGAAGCCCATCGCCGCCGGAAGTTCAAAGACAGGATTCGCGCCATGAATGAACAACACTTTATATTTGCCGTCTTTCATGTTTTGAATGAATTCCTGCATTTGCTGGGCAGATGCGCCGCGCTGCCCCATCGCTGCGGATTGGGTGGGGGCAACCGCCGAGAAGTACACGCCGCCCGCCTTGCCAAAGTTATCAGCAAGCGCGTTCAACGCGAGAACTGCTTCTGCAACTGCGAGACCGTTGCTTTGACCAAGCGCCGCGCCGCCGGGGATGGCTAACGCGCCGCCGCTGTGGGCAAACATCTCTGCAATATGTTCGAGCGTTTCGAGTTTGATACCGGATTTTTCCGCGGCATCCTTCGGTTCGACATCCGAAAACGCGCGGGGCATTGATCCGCCCTTAATTTCAGCCGCAAGTTTACCGATTGCCAAAGCAACCAACGCTTCGGTGCCGGGCTTGGCGGGCATCCATTCATCCGCTTTGGCTGCGGTGGCAGACATGCGCGCTTCAAATTGAATGAACTTACCGCGCATTTTTGTCTTTGCTTCACGCAGACCCGCGAAGCCGCGCGTATAAGAAACAGGTGAAAGCCATGTCTCGAGGAAATTTGCGCCAAAGGATAAAACGAACTGCGCGCCTGCGACATCGAACAAGGGCATTCCGCTTTGACCGAAGAGGTTCTCTGCGGCTTTGCTGAGCGTCGCCTGCGCGTCGAACATATCCAGCGCATTGAATCGAACCGGCGCGTTGATTCCCGTCGCGCTGGCAAGGTCAGAGACAAAATCGAAAAGATGGTCGGGCGCGAGTCCCATCAGGAAGGCGATTTCACCCGGCTTATTATTCTTGAGCGCGTCTGCAACAACCTGCGTTGCTTCGTCCCAGGTCATGGCGCTGCCGCCTTTCATTGGGTCGGTGACGCGGTCTGGGTTGTATAAACCGTGCAAGGTTGCCTGTCCGCGCGCGCAGGTTTTTCCGAGATTAAGGGGATTGTTTGCGTTGCCTTCAGTTTTGATGGCGCGCCCCTGAGAGGTGCGGACGATAAGTCCGCAGCCAGCCGCGCACTCGCGGCATGTGGTGGCGTAATACGTGCTGTGACCGTTGTAGGTGTATTCGGGCATTTGCATGTACGGCTCGCGCTTGGTATAACGCGATGCCGGTCCGCAGCCTGTAAGGACGGCAGTTGTCGCCGCGCCCACGCCGGTCAGTTTGAGAAAATCACGCCGGGAAAATTTGTTACTCATAATATGATTCCTTTCGCCCGGTTTAATAATGACACGTGCCGCAGTCGGTAAGTTTGATCAGCTTTTCCTGATCGTTACCGGCGGTCTCGACATGACAATCCAAACACCAGCCCATATTAAATACTTGCGGGTTTTTGTATATGGTCTGATTGGACAGGTCGCCGTGACAATCTTCGCAGTTCTTCCCCGCAGCGATGTGCGCGCGATGGTTATACTGCACGAAGTCTGGGACCTGCGCGACAGGAACCCATTGAATGGGCGTATTGCTTTCCACCGCTTGCTTCAAAGGGGCGAGCAGTGCGCTGGTTTGCGTCTTGGCAATCTGCTGGTGGCATCCCCAGCACTTTGCCTGCGAGGGAAGCCCCGAAGCAGGTCCGCGCGTGCTGCCGGGGTGGCAGTACAAACACTGAATGCCAAACGCAATGTGCGTTCGATGCGGGAAATCAATGGGCTGTTCAGGCGGCTGCTGGGTGAGGTATATGCCATAGACAGCAACGCTGAAAACCGCCAGAGCCACGATACCCACCGCAATCAAACCAAGCGGCTGCTTCAGCCAGTCAAAAAGTCGTTTGATCATGGATTCTCCTAGGAATAATCTTTAAGCGCAACACTGCCGGGCGAATGGCAGCGAAGGCTGAATTAACAA
>DZBA01000189.1 GCA_022729775.1 Anaerolinea thermophila
AAATAGGTTCTCTGGGATTTGCCGTGATTTGGTACACGGACTACACGGACTACACGGATTCGACGGAATCGAGCGGATTTTTTCCCAAAAAATCCGTGTTTTGTCCGCGTAATCCGTCGCATCCGTGTCCAAATGGTTTTTAATCACGGCAATTCCCAATGAGCCAAAAAATATGTAAATCGCAGATAGGCAGGTTATAATGAAGTCAAGAGAAAGGATATTTCAATGACTGCTGAAAAGTTTTCCACAGAACAAATAAAACACCTTGAGTTTATTCAAGGCGTCATTACCCGCATGAATTCCAATTCATTTCAAATGAAAGGCTGGATGGTGGCGATTGTCTCCGCGCTGCTTGCGATCTATGCCAGCACGCAGAATAACCGTTTTGCGCTGGTGGCTGTCATTCCTACGCTTCTTTTTTGGGGGTTGGATGCCTATTATTTGCAGCAGGAGCGCAAATTTCGCGGATTGTATAATGATGTCGCAGGGGTTTCTAAAACGCCGCAAGATATAAAACCCTTTGAGTTGCGCCCCGATTTGTACGCCGGCGGAAAATATTCCTTTTGGGATGTGTTTGGCTCGGTCACAATTTTGCCGTTGTACGTGTTGGTGATTTTGATTCTATTGGCAATTTATTTCTTTTTGTAAATCACAAATTTTGATTTACAAACAAAACACCTTCGGAAGCATTTGAAACTTCCGAAGGTGTTTTTATGTCATGTCCTCGGTCAAAAATTGCGCTTTCCTAAAAAGGCGCATGTGACCATGAAGGGCATATTTTTATGGGTTTGTCTGCTGATTCTGCCAACGCCCGCCGCCTTGTCCCATCATGCCGCGCCCCTGACCTTGTCCGCGCATTCCTTGTTGTGTGCCGTCGCAGGTACCATTATTCATCCTGCCGCCTTGACCAGACCCGCGCGTCTTCATCCAATCCGCCTGTTCTTGTGTGATGACATTTCCTTTCACGGCGGCATCGAGCGCATTGCCTCGAACTTCGGTCATCACAGCGGGAAATTCATCCGCGCTTACCCCGGTGGAAAGCGCGATGTCGTACATGCTTTCGCCTGCGTTCAATCTTGTATTGATATCATTTACATTTAGGTTGAGTTTCTTTGCAAATTCAGTGACCATAAACGTATGCAGCGCGCCTTGCCCGCCGCCTGCCATTCCGCGCCCGTTGCCGTTAAGTGGGGGTTGAGTATCTTGCGCGAAAACTGTTCCAATGCCGAACGCTGCCAGCGCCGCTAAAATCAAAGCAACGATCAAAATTGTCTTTTTCATTTTATCTCCTATTTGTTGCGGGGCAGGCTCACGACCTGTCCTGCGCTATATATAGGATACAACTTGACTGTAAAGACTTGATAAAGAATGATATAAGATTGAAAGAAGAATTACGGAAGGATTTCGTAAACTTGTATGGGTTGTTCTCGCCCCTTGATACTGATTTCGCCGATGCGCTGCACGCGATATTTATCCACGATGGCGGCGATGGTTGCGGGACCCGCCACGATGCGGTTCGGGCGCGCGTATTCCTGCATCCGAAACGCGACGTTGACCGTGTCGCCCAGCGCGTTGAATTCGGGACGTTCTGCCGTGCCAATGTATCCAACCATTGCCGTACCCGTGTTGATTGAGACGCCAAGCACCACCTGATATTTTTCATCGAGGCGCCCGGTTGTTTTGATGCGACGCAGCAACTCGCGCCCTGAAAGTGCGGCGCGTTCTTCCGCGCTTAGCGCATCGGGCGTATCCATGTCCATATAAATTGCCATAATGCCGTCGCCGAGATATTTCAATATGCCGTGATATTTGAACACAATATCAACTGCGTCAGCATAAAATTTGTTGAGAATCTCCGCAAAGTGTTGCGCGCCGAGTCGCTCGCCCAGACCGGTAGAGTCGGCAATGTCTGAAAACAGGATGGTCACTTTGCGCTCGCGCAGGGGGGGAAGTTTTCCGCTTTGCAGGTAATCATCCTGGAGGAGTTTGGCTTCCGCGGGGGAGACGAAGCGCATCAACAACTGGCGCGCCTGTTCTTCCTTGCGGATTTGGTCAAGCAGCAGCAGGCGTTGAATGGTCAACGCGACCTGATAACAGATTGCCACTGCCACTTGTAAATCGCTTTGGTCAAAGGGGCGGGTGACGGGTTCCGCTTTGGAGAGGCGCAACACGCCCATTACTTCCGTCTCGTTTAACATGATTGGAACGTACATTTCTGAAGGCGTGACTTCTGCCGCGCAATTTTTGATTGCGTGCAAAATTAACGCCGTCCCTTTGTCTGTAGATTCCAATTCGTGGAACTTCTCGCGCATGATGAGCGAGCAGGTGTGAATTCCCATCGAGTTTTTCACGATGGTGGTAAGTTCGCTTGCCATCATTTCAGGGTTGGTGGTGAGGTTTAGTTTCTGCGCGACTTCATATAAAAGAATCGAATGTTGGTCGAGCGATTCGAGCAGCAGCTCGCGCGTGTACATGTGCGAGTATGGCTTTTGTTTGGGAGCGGTCTTGTCTTTGTAGAATACTTGAATTACCACCTGCCCAATGCGAATGACGTCGTTGGCGTTTAGGCGCAATCTTCCGCTGATGCGCTGGCGGTTGATGAAGGTGCCGTTGGTGCTGTCCATGTCAAAAATATAAAGGGCGTTGGATTCATCCAGAATGATTTCAGCGTGGTTACGGGACGCGGAAATATCCCCCAGTACAAGCTGGTTTGTAGAAGCGCGTCCAATGGTGAATTTTCCCGTCTTTAATGGAATTTGCTTCGGTTCATGATCCGGGGTATGGACAATTAAGTGCCACATTATTTTGTGTAAACATATTTTAATCGAATTCTTTGGAAATAAACATCCCGCTTGCGCGCGTTTTCAAAAAATCGCGCTTGAATTGCATGGTTGTAAGGTGTATAGTGATAATGTAAATTACCACATATATTTTGGAGACCCAATGCAGAAAACAGCGCTATACATCCTCATCGCAATCGTGATTCTTGCTCTCGTGTTTGTCTCTGGACCGAAAACAAAAATAGATTTGCAAATAAAGTCATTTGACCTTCCATCCAGCCCGTCAGACCTTGATGCCTATTTGTCGAAATCCGAAGCAAAATATTCAGACATCGTGCCGGGCGCGGAAAAAACCATTGTATGGGCGAATGAAGAAAAAACAAAAACGCCGCTCTCCATCATTTATTTTCATGGTTATTCAGCTACGCGGCAAGAAACCTTTCCGCTGGCTGACGAACTCGCCGCGCAGTTGGGCGCCAATTTGTTTTACACGCGCTTGTCAGGTCATGGGCGGACGGGCGCGGCAATGACCGAGCCAACCGTCAATGACTGGCTGAACGATGCGGTGGAAGCCTTTGAAATTGGAGAGATGCTGGGCGAGCAGGTGATTGTCATTGGCGTTTCTACGGGCGGTCCGTTGGCGGCATGGCTCGCACAGCAACAGAATACCGAAAACGCGCTGGCATACGTGTTAATGTCGCCGAATTTTGCGCCGCGCGATTCGAACGCCGAGATTTTAACGCTCCCCTGGGCAGGGTATTTCGCGCCTTTGATTCTTGGCGCGGAGTATAGCTGGACGCCGCAGAATGAAGGTCATGCAAAATATTGGACGCATCGCTATCCTTCCACTGCGTTAGTGACCATGATGGGCTTCGTTAAGTTTGCGCGCAATTCTGACCTTGAAAGCATCGAAAAGCCAATGTTGGTTATTTACTCTCCCAACGACCAAGTGATCAACGCAAACGAAGTGGAGAAGCGATTCGCGCAAATCGGGTCAGACATCAAAGAACTCAAGCCCATCGAAGATTGCGGCAACCCCGAAAACCACGTGCTGGCAGGGGACATCCTTGCCCCAAAGAACACCGAAACGGTAAAGAAAATCATACTGGATTTTATTGCGCGGCTTCAATAACCGTGTGCACGCAAAGGTTGTCACATGGGACTGCAAAATCTCCTGATTTTGCCTCGAAAGTCAGGAGACTTTCGAATCCATCCCTGACATGTTTTGCGTACACACCAATAACCTTGAATCCGAATTGAATTAATCGGGTAAGATTGGGAGCTGAAATATCCATGATTAATGTCAAATCACTTAACTTTGCTTATTCACACAGTGCGCCCATCTTCCAAAATTTTAATTGGCAAGTCCAGCGCGGAGAGACGTGGGCGTTGCTCGGCTCATCGGGCTGCGGAAAAACCACGCTGTTCTACCTGCTTGCCGGTTTGAAATTCCCCCGCGCAGGAAGTATCGAAATAGATGGCGAAAGACTTGCGCGCCCGCGTCCGCGTAGTGGGTTGATTTTGCAGGATTACGGTCTGCTGCCGTGGGCGACTGTGCGCGAAAACGTCGAGCTGGGGCTGCGTGTCCGCAATTTTTACGGCGATGATGGAAAGCACGCGCCCAAAGATTTTCAAGCGCAATCTAATGTGGATGATTGGCTTGCGCGGCTGGGCATCAGCGAGATCGCGGCGAAATATCCCGCGCAGATTTCCGGCGGACAACGGCAGCGGACAGCCATTGCGCGCACGTTGGTCTTATCCCCGGACTTGCTGCTCATGGACGAGCCTTTCTCTTCGCTCGATGCGGTTACGCGCGAGGATTTGCAAAACCTCACCCTGTCTTTATGTGATGAGCAAAAGTTAACGCTGGTCATTGTTACGCACGCCATCGAAGAAGCCGCGTCTTTGGGAAAGAAAATCCTGCTGCTTGATTCATCTCCGCGCGTGTTTGAGAATCCGGGCGCGGGAAGCCCATCCTATCGAAACAGCGGGGAGTATCAAAACTTGTGCAATCTTTTATGGAAGGAAATGCGCAATGAAGCGGCGTGATATTTTCTTTGCGTTCATCGGTTTGACGGTTTTATGGCAAATTGCCGCTGTGCTGGTCAATCGTCCCATTCTGCCCGCGCCATTGGATGTATTTATCGTCTTTACCGAAGAATTGGGAAACGGGCTTGTGATACATTTTCTTTACAGTTTGTGGCGCGTCACCGCTGGGATGTTCTTATCGGTTGCGGTTGCCGCCCCAGTTGGGCTGGCAATTGGCGGCTCAAAGCGGCTTGACCGAATCTTTTCTCCCCTTATTTATCTTTTGTATCCAATTCCCAAGGTCGTCTTTGTGCCTGTGGTCTTGCTGTTGCTTGGCATTGGCGACCTTGCAAAAATCACCCTCATCTTTTTGATTTTATTTTTTCAAATTGTTGTGCTGGTGCGCGACCAAGCGGCTGGACTCGCCCCGCAGTTGATTCTCAGCTTGCGCAGCCTCGGCGCGGGACGCAAGGCGCTGTTCCGCTTTGTGTATTTGCCCGCGAGCCTCCCTGCAATTTTGACCGCGCTGCGCCAATCCATTGGCACGGCTGTCGCGGTGTTGTACATCACCGAGTTGTTTGCAACCAAATATGGACTTGGATATTACATTTACTACAATGGCAGCACGCTGTTTAATTATCCTGCCATGTATGCGGGTGTGATCGCGATGAGTATTTTGGGAATTGGCATGTACTACGCGGTGGATTGGGCGGAGCGGAAATTATGCAAATGGAAATTTGTAAATTAACAGCGCGGCGCGTAGCCATAATAAGTGACTGTCACCTATTTGATTAATTGTCCCAGCCAAAACAGCAGGCTGAAAACCAGCGCGGTTTGACCTGTGCCGGCAAGCGCGGCATTGAGCGGACGTCCCGCTTGAGTCAGCACGACGCGCGCGGCGCGATAAGCAATGGGGAAGGAGAGCCACGCAAGCAGCGAAAACCACGAAACGATTCCAAGCCACGCGGCAAGCGGCAAAACAAGATACGCAATTGCCATGCAAATTAAATATTGCATCCTTGTCGCGCGTTCACCGATGATGACCGCCAGCGTGCGCTTATTTCCTTTGCGGTCATTTTCGATATCGCGTAAATTGTTGACCACCAGAATCGCGGTGATAATCAAACCCGGCGGAACGGTCATCCACCACGCGGCGTGTGAGACAAACCCTGCTTGCACATAATATGTCCCCGCAACAGAAGCCAGCCCAAAAAAGATGAAAACAAAAATATCACCGAGCCCGTGATACCCAAGTGGGAAAGGTCCGCCGGTATAGGCAATGGCGGCGACAATGGCAGCGAGACCAATGGCGGCGATGACCCATCCGCCAAGCCAGATAAGATACAAACCGAGCAAAGCAGCCGCGCCAAAAACAACCGCCATTCCAAACTTGACTTGATAAGGCGTGAGCAGCCCGGCTTGTGTGACGCGCGTGGGACCTAATCGCTCATGGGTGTCTGTTCCGCGCTCGAAGTCGAAAACATCGTTGGCGAGATTGCTTCCAATTTGTAAAAGCAAAGCAGCAAACAGGCAGACCAGTGTTGCGTCGAGTCGAAAAAATCCGTCACGCCATGCGAGCGCGCTTCCCATTACCACGCCTGCCGCGGCGGCTGGCAGCGTGCGCGGACGGATTGCCAATCCCCAGGCGTGCCAGTTGATTGTTTGTTTGGTCAAGGGGGTATCTCCTACGTTTCCAGCAATTCCCGATATGAAATTGGTCAGCAGTAAGAAAGCATGAAAAATCAGTACCGCCAAGTCGGTGCGAGATCAAGGCACAACTTGACGGTACTGATAGTCAGGCGAAAAGATAATCCAGGGGGAACGCAAAACGGCGAAAGCCAAATTGGCAGTCGCGCGCAAATAGGGGTACAGAAAAAAGAGCGGTCAACTGGTGTCCAGTTCCAATCCCCGGCACATAAAGGAAAAGAGCGAGTCCCA
>DZBA01000190.1 GCA_022729775.1 Anaerolinea thermophila
CGGCTTGCTGGTAATTTTCCATCACGGCGATCATCGTGCGCGGAAGTCCCAGCCCCGAGCCGTTGAGCGTATGCAGGAAACGCACCTTGCCGCCGTCGGCAGGGCGATATTTTATATTTGCGCGGCGCGCTTGAAAATCGGTCACATTTGAAACCGACGAAACTTCCAGCCACTCATCGCAACCCGGCGCCCACAGTTCCAGATCATAGGTCATCGTCGAGCCAAAGCCGAGGTCGCCTGTGCAAAGCCGCTTCACGCGGTAGGGAACGCCCAACAACGCGCAAGTCTCTTCCGCGTCCCGCAGCATCTTCTCGTGCATCGCTTCGGAATCTTCCGGCTTGCAGTAGATGTACATTTCAACTTTATCGAATTGATGTCCGCGTTTGATGCCGCGCACGTCGCGCCCCGCGCTCATCTTCTCACGGCGGAAACAGGGCGTGTACGCGGTGTACATTTTCGGCAGCGCGGCTTCATCGAGAATCTCGTCCATGTGAATGCCTGTGAGCGGAATCTCCGCCGTTGGCACGAAGTAATAATCTTCTTCGTGGTCTTTATAAAGATTATCTGCAAACTTGGGCAGTTGACCCGCAGCATAAACTGTGGCGGTCTTGACCATGAACGGCAGATATTCTTCCTGATAACCCTGCCCGCTCCGCGTATGCAAATCCAACATCCACGCGATCAGCGCGCGCTGCAATCTCGCGCCCGCGCCTTGCAAAATATAAAAACGCGAACCCGTGAGTTTTGTGCCGCGCTCAAAATCAATGATGCCGAGATCAGTTCCCAAATCCCAGTGGGGCTTGGGCGTAAAGTCAAATTTGCGCGGCTCACCGACGGTCTTGATGACGATATTTTCGCTGTCATCTTTTCCGTAAGGCGTGCGTTCATCAGGGATGTTGGGCAATTTCGACGCCAGCATATTGAGCTGCGACTCAATCTCCGCGACCTGTTTGTCCATCTCCGCGATCTTATCCCCCACCACGCGCATCGCTTCGATCTTGGCTTGACGCTCCGCCGCGTCTTTCATCTTCCCAATTTCTTTAGAAACGACATTGCGTTCCGCTTTCAACGCTTCGACTTGTTGAAGCGCCACGCGGCGCTGCTCATCCAGTTCGAGGATCATGTCAACGGGCGCGGGGTCGTCCTGCCTGTCCTTCAACGCCTTGCGAACAACATCAGGCTTTTCACGAATCAAATTCATATCCAACATGGCTACACCTCCGTGTGCATAGATGTCCCTGTCTGTCATTCTCCCGAAAAGCATCGGGACGATGTGAGCGCAGCGAAGAATCACTAATTAGAGACCCTTCATTTCATTCAGGGTGACATACAAGGCATTAATAGAATACGCCCCTCATCCGTTTGCAGGACGAAGGGGCGTTCGTGGTGCCACCTGCTTTCACCCCGTTTGCGGGGTCTCGGATGTACTGTAACGGGTACTGCCCGATTCTCTTACAATACGTCACGCTAAAAGCATGACCTACTCCTGCGAGAACAACTCTGGCAAAGGGGATTTCATCCGCTGGCGGGTCGTCTCGCACTGACCGACGACTCTCTGAACCGTTGCTGAATTACTTGTCTTTGCGCTGGTTTTTCAATGGGCGGCATTATACACCAATTCTTTCAACACAAAGGACACGAAGTCAGCAATTCGAAATCTGGAGCAGGAAAAGCCAAAAGCCAAAAGACCAGCCACAGATTTACACGGATTCGCACGGATTTTTTTTATCAATCGGTGAAAATCCGTGAAATCGGTGGCAAAGGGTTTTAGATTTGGAATTGCTTACACGAAATACACAAAGTTTTTTAATCTCAACCTTCGTGACCTTTGTGTTCTTCGTGTTGAGATGTTTGATTTCCCATAAAAATTTCGGCGGTGACGTGACCTGCCTGTGAGATGCCTTCGCGCTTGAACACCTTCGCAAAGGTCAGCAAAATAATTTTGACATCGAGCCAGAACGACCAGTTATCTACATACCAGACATCGTATTTGAATTTATCTTCCCACGAGATGGCATTGCGCCCGTTGACCTGCGCCCAGCCCGTGAGACCGGGGAACACGTCATGCCGCCGCGCCTGTTCCGCTGAATAGCGCGGAAGATATTCCATCAACAACGGACGCGGACCGACGAAGGACATCTCCCCGCGCAGGATGTTGATCAACTCGGGCAGTTCATCGAGCGAGAGCGCGCGCAGTATCTTTCCGGACGCGGTCAATCTTTGCGCGTCAGGGAGCAAGTCGCCGTGAGCATCAACGCGGTTTGTCATCGTGCGGAATTTATAAATGCGGAAGGGAATCCCATGATAGCCGGGGCGTTTCTGCGCGAAGAGAATCGGCGTCCCGATAAATACGCGGACAATGATCGCGGTAATTAAAATCACGGGCGAAAGAATGATCAACGCAAGAAGTGAAAATATAAAATCAAAGGCGCGTTTGCTGAATGGCATGATGTTATTTTACCCTTGATTTATGGTATATTTTGAACAGGAGATTCACCATGAATGAGCGTATCCTAATCATTGAAGACGACCAAGCAATTTTGAAATTGCTGCAACGCGGACTGGCTTATGAAGGTTACACCGTAGACACTGCCACCGACGGGCGCATGGGATTAATCGCCGCGCGCGACCACACCCCCGACCTTGTGATTCTTGACTGGATGCTTCCGGGCATGGATGGTCTGGAAGTCTGTCATCGTTTACGCACTGGCGGTTCGATTCCTGTGTTAATGTTGACCGCAAAAGATTCCGTGCAGGATCGCATTCAAGGACTCGATGCCGGCGCGGATGATTACATGGTCAAGCCGTTCAACCTCGACGAGTTGCTTGCGCGCGTGCGCGCTTTGCTGCGCCGCACCCAACCCGAGCGGATTCCCGTTTTGAAATTTGCCGACCTTTCATTGGACACCAGCTCGCGCCAAGCCTCGCGCGGAAATCGCCTTGTGTCACTGACGGCAAAAGAATATGAACTGCTCGAATTATTCCTGCGCCACCCAAAGCAAGTGTTAACGCGCGAAGTGATCTTCGACCGCGTGTGGGGATATGACTTCGGCGGAGAAAGCAACGTGCTGGAAGTGTACATCCGCTACCTGCGCCAAAAACTCGAAGGCGAGAATGAAATCCGCTTGATTCATACCGTGCGCGGCGTGGGATATGTATTAAGAGAAACGCCATAATCACAACTCGTCCATCATAAAATGTCTTTGCGCCTGCGCCTTACTTTACTCTATGCAACCTTCATGGGTGGAATTTTGCTTATTTTCGGCGCGGCTGTCTACATCCTTGTCAGCGTCATCCTGCTCAACCAAGTGGATTCGACGCTTGCGGAAGTGGCGCGCGATATTACCCAAGTCACCAAAGTGGACGCCATCGGCGAGTTGAACGTCATCAACCTGCCGCCGCTGGATATGACCGCGAACGCTTTTGTGCAAGTCTGGGGCGGCGATGGAAAGCTGGTCTCCACCTCTCCCAGTATTGGCAGGCTTGTCGAACCGATGGACCCCATTGGGCTGAAATCAGGCAAAACAATTTACGAATATTCACTGTTGGAAGGTACGCGCCTGCGCGTGCTGACCGTCCCGTTAAAAGTTGGCGGGCGCGCAGTGGGCGTCATGCAAGTCGGCACAAGTTTAAGCGTGGTGGATTCAACGCGCAATAACATGCTCTCGATTATGTTTAGCGTGGCGGTAATTGCCGTATTGATAGCCGCGCTTGGGTCATGGATTTTGCTCGGACGCGCGCTCTCCCCGCTGGAAAGCATCGCCGACACCGTTGACCAAATCAACCGCGCAGACGACCTCTCGCGCCGCGTTCCATACACCGGCGGAACAGAGGACGAAATCGGCAACCTTGTCGAATCATTCAACCAGACATTAGAAAGATTGGAATCGCTGTTCACATCGCAGCAGAGATTTCTCGCGGATGTCAGTCACGAGTTGCGCACGCCACTGACAGTCATCAAAGGCAACGTGGATATAATGCGCCGCATCAAAGAAGCCGATGAAGAATCGCTCGGCAGCATTGACCAGGAAGTCGGCAGGCTGACCCGTCTTGTCGGCGGGCTGTTAATGCTCGCGCAGGCAGAAGCGGGCAAACTTGCGCTCGACATCAAACCCGTTGAACTCGACCTGTTATTGACAGAGGTTTTCACTGAAACGCGCGTGCTGGCGGGCAGCAAGGTAAAAGTCCACCTGAACGAGATTGACCAGGCAATGGTCAACGGCGACCGTGACCGCTTGAAACAAGTTTTGCTCAACCTGATTGCCAATGCGATTCAATACACGCCGCAAGGCGGGGAGGTTTTCCTCAGCCTCAAAGTGATTGGCAAACAAGCGCGGATCATCATCCGCGATACAGGACCGGGGATTCCTGCGGAAGACTTGCCCCACATCTTCGATAGGTTCTACCGCGCGGAAAAATCGCGCACGCGCTCCTCCACCAGCGGATTCGGCTTGGGACTATCCATCACCAAATGGATTGTTGAACATCACGGCGGAAGAATTGAGGTCGAATCGAAAGAGGGAAAAGGCACGACCTTTGTAATTTGGCTTTCAGTGACGGAATAGCCGTCTATTTATTTTGTTTGGTTTTAAGGGGAATTAGGTTTTCGAGCGCGCGCAAATCATCCAGATCGCGGCGTTCGGCTTTTTTCATCCATTGCGATTTCCACAGAATATGCAAATACCAAGAGAGAGCGCCGCTGAGCGTCCCAACGGGGACAAGCCAGGTCAGCGAATCAAGTCCAAAATACATCAGCCCCACACCGAGGACAGAAAGCGTAATCAATGCAGTGTTGATGAATGCCACCGAAAACGCCGTTGAGCCAAGCCTGCCTTTTGCGCCCCAATCCATGCGAACGTTTTGGCTTATATCATAGGGCAGTCCGCCCGCCACCTGCGGATAATGTTTGACAAACCATGCGCGAATCCTGCCAAGCCGCCTTCGATAGATGACCGTTGCCACGCGCCGCTGCAACATCTTGCGAAAAGTAATCAGCCCAACAATCACAAGAATTAATGCGATGCCGCCGATCAACAATGGACGCGCTTCTTCTAAAATAAAAGATTGCAAAGTGACCACCGCCGCAGAAACGCCCGCGACAAATGTAACGAAGAAATTCAACCGTGCCTCGCCCGCTTCTTTTGCCTGTTGATGAAGCGTGTACAGACTGCGGTATTCTTCCAGCAAAAATTCTTTTGCGCCTTCAAGGGATTCCGACATGACCTTATCCTTTGGACATAAACACAGGGTATTTCAAGGATTATACCCTGCGCTACCTCATCCCCAAACGCTCGCTCGCCTGTTTGCACAAACGCACCCCATATCTTTTGTACCACTCATCCAACATATAACTTGAAGTCTGTCCGCTGCGCGCGTCTTCGTAGATGGGCGCGCCGTAGTAGACATAACGCTGCGTCTCGGCAGCCCAGTTGGATTCCGCGCGGGAGATAACCCCGATTCCGCCGTTGTAACCAGCAAGCGCGAGTCGCGCGTCCCCATTTGCGGCTTGAAGAGATTGGGCAAGGTAGCCGAGTCCGCGCAGGGCGTTTGTATCAGGCGCGAAAGAATCATCCCCCGCGCCGAAATGATACGGCATGACTTGAAAAAGCCCCATCGCGCCCGCGCTGGATTCTGCGCGCGGGTCTCCGCAAGATTCAATTTGCATGACAGTAGCGACCAGATTCGGGTCGAGTCCAGCCGCGCCTGCCCATTGCGAAATGGAACCAGACCAATATTGAATCTCCGGGCGAAAGATGGGGGAAATCACGCCGGGCATGGACGGAAGTATAATGCGCGGGTTCTTCTCCCATATCCACAGACCGAACATCAAGCTGAACAAAACCACCATCAAGGGTGGTATGAAATACGCGAAAAAACAGCCGCTCCCATCTTCGTTGTATTCGGGCGCGGCTGTTTCCCAATATTCTTCTTGTGCGTGGCGCGGGGACATTAATTTATCTCATTCTGGGTCAAGGCGACCCGCGTCTGTAAATTTTGCGAGCAGATGAAAACAAATTACACAAAATCTCTTTTCTTGAAGTCAATTATAACAATTATGCGTCGTAATGGCGATTGCTATTCTCGGAAGGACGGGCGCCATAAGAGACCGGGTGATACGTTGGCTCGGGTGGGATAAAAGAGGTCTGCTGTGAATTTGTCGTCGGCGCGGGTTTGGGCGCAGGGCGAAGGTTATTCGGCGTAACATTCACAGGGCGGCTGATTTGCGAAGCAGGACGCAGTACCGGCGTATTCATCGGTTGATTGACAGGCTGGTTTACTGGATGCTGCGCTTGCGCTTGGTATACGGGTCTCTGCTGCTGGGGCTGGGGTTGCGGGGCGTTATAAGGTCGGGGCTGCTGAGATTGATATTGCGGTCTATATTGTGATTGCGTTTGTCGAATCTCAGCGGTTGTAAAAAGACGGTCACCTGCCAGTGAGAATGTGCCGATAATCAACACGCGCACAAGCCAGACCATTGCAGCCACAAAGACGGGGACAACGGTCGTGTATGTTTCATAACTCATCACCGCGCTGGAGTGCGTGATCTGATTTTGCGCGATGGCAACAGAAACGCCCCACCATGTCAACGTGGCGTTGAAGCCTGCCGCCAAAATCCACGCGCCAAAAAGATAATACACTTCGGCGGGTTCGTCGCGCCCCTGTTCGGGGGTGAAGATGCGCGCGATGCCGGCAAAGTCAATGCCGCAGAAAGC
>DZBA01000191.1 GCA_022729775.1 Anaerolinea thermophila
AATCTCTCATCTCACACAGAGACGAGAGACATGCTCACGCGGTACCACTCTGATTTCCGTCACAAAAGACGGGCGCTCATTTGGATGACAACCATCATCCTGTTCTTATAACGCAGAACAACTTCGGCTCACTTACTTTTTAGAGACTAGAGATTGGATTTTAGAGATTAGTCTCTGAATTTCGGCTTGCAGCTACGGGAGGATTTTCTGTTTGCTCCGAAGATTCGCCTTGCACCAATCTGCGAACTCGCTGGCAACTTTACAAACATACTCGTTCCCATCAACGCTTTTGATATCCGCGATTATACACGGGGGATGGGGTTTTGGGCAAGGAAATTTACGTAAAAACTTTCGCGCCTCTTTCTTATCCAGCGGAGCGTCACACTCCTTTTGAGCGCTCCGCTGGAGGTGAGCAGGGATCAATAAAATAAGTAAGCAGTGACTATGAACATCAATCCCAATGTGATCGGGAAGAAAATGACTTTGGGGTACAGGTTGTCCTTGTATTCCAACCACCCGACATCATCGGTTGCGGCAAAGATCACCGAGTTGACGGTTTGCAACAGCAGAATGATATAAAGGATGAAATAAAAATATTCGAGGTACACGACGCCGGGCGCGTTCAAAGTACGGCGGATATCAAGCTGCGCCAAAACGCCGATGAAGAATAACGAGGCGTAGTAGCCGATCAAGCCGGTGGTGCTGATGCCGTGCATACTCATCTTGTCCGGGATTTGTGTGACGATGAACTGAACGCCAAATGCCATCAAGACCAAAATGACCATGGGAATCATGTACGCGACAAAGGCGTCCATCACGTCACGTTTGACGCCGACGTTGAAATACAACTCTGGAAACGCGGTTTGCCCTGCGTAGGTGTCAATGCCGAAATCCGTGTTGTAGTTGTTGTAATGGTAATTAAAATATGTGCGCTCCAATGTATAGCGTTCCAACACGAAATCGCGCTCCACTCCGAGAAAGGTCTCGGTATCGTCAGTCCAAAAATCAACCGCATCATAGGCTTTCAGGTCGGGGACAAGAATTACATTGCGGTCGAAATTCACATGCCACAGGCGCAGCCAGATGTCTTGACGGTCAAAGGGGTAATGTGAATAATCGAAAGTCTGGCGCAGGGTAGTGGCGACATACCAGCCAAGCACCACCTCATCGCCCTGCTCTTTGCGATAGACAGCGGCGTCTTCCAGCGCGTAAATATCAGAGTCGCCTTCGGGCATGATGAAGCCGCGCTCAATATCGGCGGTCATATTTTTAGGATACCGCTGCCAGACATAGCCGGTCATGACCGCGTCATTGGCGCTGGTAAATTCCAACGATTGAATGAATACGCCGGTGGGAACGAAGATCGGCGCGTCCACGCTTTTTTGCTGCGCCAGTTTATTTTGTTCCTCTTGCAGGCAGTTGACATCCTTCTGGCTTCCGATAAAGCGGACATGGATGGGTGTGTCTTTGTTCGGTTTGGCAGAGATGACATTCATATCAAGCATCGGACATTCCCCGTTTGTATTTACCCTGGGAATCAGGTTGTAATATTCGGGGGCATTTTCATCCGGGGAACTTTTTACGACAGTGTACAAAACCGCGCTGATGCCAGTCAGGCACATGATGGAAAAGAGAATAGCCGTGCGCCATAATCCATTCTCTTCGCCTGCGCGCGCGCCGCTTAGGAAATAGCTGGCGACGGTCACAATGACAATGATTGCCGAGGCAGCTAAAATAAGCGACTGGCGGGCTTGCACTGAGATATAGTCAGGGATGGCAGAACCTGCCGCCTGAGCGGAAACAAAAAACACGACAAGGGCTGTGGTTGCCAAAAATGAAGCGAACATTATCTTGGTTTTCATGATATTCCTCAAAATAATTTGAATGGTTGAACCGCCGCTATTGATTTCAATCGGTCACAGTATACACAACCCTTGATTTTCCCGCCATGAAAAAGGCTTTGATGTCTAGCGTGTTCAACACCTGTTTTTGTCACCCTCTAGCAAGATAGAGTGTGTATGCAAAATCCCATTGTTTGTCATTCTGAGGAGCATAGCGACGAAGAATCTCATATTTTGCCTGAAAATAAACTCGAAACCCTAGGCAAAGCCCACAAAATTTGACACTCCCGAAAACTCGGATGGCTTTTTGTCGCTTGTGTTGCGTACGCCATTGGCGTATAATTATTTTATTATGGTAATCCTCGAAACTTCAATTTTCACCAAACAGGTATTGTTGCTCTTAACTGACGACGAATATCGCTTATTGCAGTCAATCCTTGTCAGTCGCCCTGATGCAGGCGTCGTTATTCCTTCAAGCGGTGGTTTGCGTAAGGTGCGGTGGGGAATGATGGGGCGCGGAAAACGCGGCGGCGTGCGCGTAATCTATTATTGGGCTGTCAAATATGAACGTATTTTGATGTTGTTGATTTATCCGAAAAACGAAAAAGATGACCTTACCTTTGAGCAATTGAAAGTGTTGCGTAAGATTATCAAAGAGGAGTACCCATGAAAGAAGAGTTATTCACCGACCTGGTTGCCAGCGTCCGCGAAGGGGGCGAAATTTTACGCGGAAAAACCAAACCTTCGCGCGCGTTCAAAATCACCGCGCCAAATATCAAACGTATTCGCGCGGGCTATAAACTCTCGCAAAATGAATTTGCAGCCTTGCTTGGCATTAGCGTTGCCACGCTTCGCAACTGGGAGCAAGGCAGGCGCGCCCCGCAAGGTCCCGCGCGTATTTTGCTCCAAGTCGCCGCGCGTTACCCAGATGTTGTTTGGAGCATCGTCAAACCTATCAAATAACTCACCCGTTCGGGACAAGGCTCGAAATGACAGCGCGTAAGGTCACTTAAATAAACCAGCCTCCGAGATTTTCACTCGAAGGCTGGCTCTTTACGTCCCACGTCCCACGTACTACGCATCACGTACTACGCATCACGCACTCAATTCCTTCTCCGCCGCTGTCAACGCATCTTCAAAAAACTTCAACCCTTCATCCATCTCACTCTTGGACATCGAAAGCGGAGGAGCGATGCGAATGACGCTCTTACCGCAGGAGAGCATGAGCAAGCCGCGCTCGTAGCCGAGTTCCACCACGCGGTCGGTGAGTTCCTTCGCGGGTTCTTTCGTCTCGCGGTCTTTGACAAATTCCACGCCGATCATCAGACCTTTTCCGCGCACATCGCCGATGCTGGGATGCCGCGCCTGAATCTCTTTCAGCGCTTCTATTGCATACGCGCCGACTTCCGCCGCGTTTTGCATAAAGCCATGCTCGATGAGGTCAATCGTCGCAAGCGAAGCCGCGCACGAAATCGGATTTCCGCCGTAGGTATTGCCATGTGTGCCGACTTCCCAATCCATCACGGACTTTCGCGCAACGCACGCGCCGAGCGGCATTCCCGAAGCAATGCCCTTTGCCGAAGTCAGCATGTCCGGTTCCACGCCGAAATGCTCGATAGCCCACCACTTGCCGGTGCGTCCCATGCCAGACTGCACTTCATCCACAATCAAAAGGATGCCGTGCTTATCGCACAACTTTCGCAGCGCGGGGAAGAATCCATCCGGCGGAATCAAGTAGCCGCCCTCGCCTTGAATTGACTCCACCAAAACACCCGCCACATCTTTTGGCGGCATAATTTGACCCAAAATTTCTTCTTCGATGTAACGCACCGTCGCTTCGCCGTAATCTTCACCCTTGCGGCGCTCCAACACGGGACGATATGGATTCGGGAAGGGCGCATGAGTCACGCCGTTCATCAGCGGATAAAATCCGCCGTGATATTTTGCCTTGCTTGCGGTAAACGTCACCGCGCCCATCGTGCGACCATGAAACGCGCCGGTGAAGCCGATGAAGTTTGTGCGCTTGGTATGATAACGCGCGAGTTTGATTGCGGTCTCGACCGCCTCGGTACCGGAATTGGTCATGAAGCAAAGCGCGTCCTCTTTGAACGGCGCGATTTCATCCAACTTTTCCGCGAGTTTGATCCAGTTTTCATGATAAAAATCTGATGAGATATGAATGAATTTTTCCGCCTGGTCTTGAATTGCTTTTACAACTTTTGGGTGAGAATAACCCGTTGAAACCACCGCAATGCCGCCCATAAAATCCAAAAAACGATTGCCATCCACGTCCCACACTTCGCTGCCCTTGCCGTGATCCATCACAAACGGATATCCACGCGGATAGGAAGGTGAAATTACTTTATGATCGCGTTCGATCATCGCCTTTGCCTTAGGACCGGGTAAATTGGTGTTTGCCATACATTCTCCTTGTTTTTTTATGATGCCGTCGCGAGTCGAAAATAAAATGCCCTCGCAGCGACATTTATTTTTGCAACTTCATTTCAGCCAGCGCGCGCGAACCCAGCAGCCCAGAATCATCGCCCAGCGCAACGGTGGTAATGACCAAGCCTTCCAAATATTTTGGATGAATAACGCGCTCTTTTAAACTGGCGTGAAACGTATCGAGCCATAACGCGCGGCTTTGCGTAACGCCGCCGCCAAAAATTACAATGGATGGGTCGAAGGCGTGCAAAAAATTTGCAATGCCGATGCCCAAATATTTTCCCGCAATTTGGTACGCTTCGATGGAAAGCGCGTCGCCTTCCGTTGCCGCTGAGGAAATCTCCCGCGCCGAATTCTTCTTCCCCCGTTCCAAACTCGATGCGCGCCCCGCCGCGAGCTGCTCGGCGACATAACGCTCGATCCCCGTCCCCGACGAGAATGATTCCAAATGTCCGCGCTGACCGCATCCGCACAGCGGACCGTCCGCTTGCAAGGTGGTGTGTCCCAGCTCGGCAGCCAGACCGTGATGTCCCTGCAAGAGTTGGTCATTGATAATCACGCCGCCGCCGCCGCCCGTGCTGATGGTAAAGTACAACACGTTATGGTGTCCGCGCCCCGCGCCGAATTTCCACTCTGCAAGGCATGCAAGATTTGCATCGTTATCCAAAAAACAGGGCACATTGAAATGCGCCATTAATTTTTCGGTGATGGGGAAATCGCGCCACTCTTTAATGTTTGGCGTGGTCATAATGACGCCCGCGTATGGGTCAATCGGTCCGGGAGAAGAAAGCCCAACCGCGTCTACTTTTCCGTCTTTTGGGAAAACGTCTTCAATCAAGCGAACCAGCCTGCCAAACGCGTTTGGCTCCTCTGCTTGCGTTTTTATTTTTTTTACAACAAGGGGTTCTGCCTGGTCATGGGTGTAGACGGCGGCGCGTAACTGGGTACCGCCAATGTCAATGGCAATAATTGTGGTCATGCCGTAATTATACCGTATGCCATATTTGACTCATCCCTGCAACCCTGCTATTATCTTTTTATGCAAAGAAATTTCCCTGCGCGCTTTTGGCAAACCTTGCATGATGTTTTGCGCTGGCTGCGCCCCGGCTTAAATATCAAACGTTGGTTTGGGCTGGTCATGTTTGGCATCACGCTGTTGGGGCTGGGCGTTGCCGTTGTGTTGATTGACCTCTACCGCACCGATTCCACCAATCCGATTTTTCTACTCATCCTCTCTTATGCTTCCCTGCGATTTATTCCGCGCCTTTGGCGCGCGATCATTTTTGGCGGGCTTGGCATTTGGCTGGTCGGCTACGGAATTTATCAACTGAATCGTTCCTTGCTGCGTCCTTTTATCCAACCCGGCGCGGATGTCGTTGACCAGATTCAGGATTTTCGCCGCCGCGAACGCGGACCGCGCATCGTGACCATCGGCGGCGGGCATGGACTTTCCACCCTGCTGCGCGGACTCAAAACGCACACGCGCAATCTCACGGCTGTTGTCACTGTCGCGGATGACGGCGGGTCATCTGGCAGGCTGCGCGAAAGTTTCGGCATTCTTCCGCCTGGCGATATTCGTAATTGCCTCGCCGCTTTATCCAACGACGAAGCCATGCTCACGCAGCTTTTTCAATATCGCTTTAGCGGCTCTCCCGATCTCGATGGACATTCGTTTGGAAACCTGTTTATCACCGCGCTGGCAGACATCACCGGAACATTTGAAGAAGCGGTGGTTGAATCGGGGCGCGTGCTTTCGGTCAACGGGCGCGTGCTTCCTTCCACTTTGCATAATGTAAAATTGGTGGCAAGTATGCAGCTGCCGCATTCCATACAGGAAATTCGCGTGGAAGGGGAGAGCAAGATTCCAGAAACGGCGGGCAGGGTGTGCCGCGTATGGCTCGAACCGGATAACGCCTCGGCATTTCCGCCTGTGCTTCATGCCATCCTGACCGCTGACGTAATCGTTATCGGTCCCGGTAGTTTGTATACCAGCATCCTGCCAAACCTATTGGTGCATGATTTACTTGCCGCGCTCAAAGCCAGCCGCGCTATTAAAATCTATGTGTGCAATATTGCAACACAACCCGGCGAAACGGATTCGTTCACCTGCTATGACCATGTTCACGCGCTGGAGAGTCATATTGGCGAAGATTTATTCGATGTGATTTTATGCAACGATAATTACGATGGCAGCATCGGAGCATCTCAGTGGGTGCGCGCGGATGAGAAGACTCTTTCTGATGCGCGAACTTATACAACAGACCTTGTGGACAACGCGCATCCGTGGCGGCATGACTCAGTGAAACTCGCGCAAACCGTGATGAATATTTTTGATGAGCGCACAGGACCTTTGGCGTGAGCGCGTTTTGGCTCATTGGGAATTGCCGTGATTAAAAACCATTTGGACACGGATGCGACG
>DZBA01000192.1 GCA_022729775.1 Anaerolinea thermophila
GACTCTGCAAGTTCTACTTGTGGAACACCCCGAAGTAGAACTTCGGGATTCCTTACAGCGTTTTCTTCAATTCGGACAGGGATTCAAATTCGGCGGTGTAGATTCTTTGCGCGCCTTTGCCTTTGACGTTGACATCGCGCCCGGTGAGCAGCAGCGAGCTGCCCGTGCCTTTGTATGTGACTTCATCCACTGCCACGCCATTGGCGGGGCTGTAGGTTTGCAGTCGGCTGGCGACATTGACCGCGTCGCCAAAGATGCTCACCTCGCGGCGGTCTGCTGAACCAACCTTCGCAATGGCGCAATCGCCCGTTGCGATCCCTATCCGCGTGTCGAGTTGGGGCAGCAGTTTGGAAATATTCTGCGCGTTGAAGTATGTCAACCGCGCTTGAATTTCAGCGGCGGCGAGCAGCGCCTCATGCGGGTCGTCGAAGAACGCCATCAGCCCGTCGCCGAGGAATTTGTCAATATCGCCGTGATGCTGGTAGATGACTGTGGCGACCGCGTTGAAATACTGATTCAGCAAGGCGGTGATGTCGGCAATCTTTAGCGCGTTGAAAAGCGGAGTGAAGTTTTGAATGTCGGTAAACAAAATACTCAAGGGGCGCTTTGGGGCAACGGGTGATTGCTGCGCATTGACATCTACAAACGCGGCTTCGTCCCATGCTTTGCGCGAAATCATCGTGCGGACAATTTTTTCCACGCGCTCCAATTCCGCCGCGCGGCTGGAGAGGTTCTGGTACAAATTATCGAGCTGGCTTTGCGCGCGTTCCATGTATTTGGAGAATTCCTGAATGTAGGTGCTGGTCGGGTTGGGCGTGTTGCCCGCGCGCGGCAGCGCGTCGCTGATGTTCAGGGTGTTGAAGAGCAGCGCGGCGGCGGGTTGAATCACTGTTTCCTGAAAGGTCAATATGCCCTGATATAAACGTCCGCGTCCAAACTCGTTTTGCCTGTCCGCGCTGATTTGGCGGGTAAGCAGCGCGGCGGAAAATTTTTCATGTTGAAAGATGATGAACCATTCATTCAGCAACGGCGCGTTTTCTTCCAGTTCCACATATTCAACGTTGTCAATTTGCGGCAGGGGCGCATCTGGGTAGCCGAAGACGTATACTTTTTTGCAGCGGCTTGCCAGCTGTTGAAAGCGGCTGACCTGCGGCAAAAACGCAGAGAAGCGTTGAAAGCCCGCAAAGAAGATTCCATCCAGCGCGTGCCGCGCGACGGTTTGCTCGAGGCTGTGACTGATTGCCAGCAGGGTCGCAACCGAAGATGTCGTTACCGCGTTTCTATCCGCGATGGTTATAGATGGGAAAAGGGAAATATGTTGAACAGAAGGAGGCATGGCTGTTTTAGGTTATTTCGATTTTGATATTCTTTTTACGGTCAATCTTCAGCCTGCCCGCATTGCCTTGATTGTCGTGAAAAGTCAAAAATCCATAGGCGCGGATTTTGGTATTGCCAAACAACGAGAGCGCAAGTTCACTGGTGAGGATGCCTGTGAGTTCAACTTCATAATGACTTGACTTGAAATTGAATTTCGATGGCGCGGGCATACCGAGTCCGCGCAAGCCGATGGTGGTGCCAGTGATGCGTTCATCGCCGTTGAATGTGTCGCCATTGGGCATAGTGACGTTATGTGTGATGTGATAATGCGGCGAGTCGCTTTGCAGCGTCGCGCGGACTTTTGCGCCCGTTTTGGGGTCTGCCTCTTCGATCGATTCTCCCACGCTGTTAAAGCGCGGTTGATAATACGCGCGTCCAAACGAGGTGGAGGATTCCACCGCATACGCGGCAACTTTTTCCAACGCGGATTTTGTCCGCCCGTCGAGAATCAGCGCGGGGACTTCCGCCAGCAGTTCGGTCTTGTGCATTCGGCGGACAATATAGCCCAGCAGGGAAATCCCTTCGGGCGGAAGTTCGTATCGCATGACATCCATGTTAGATGACCAGGATGATTCCGAAAATAATTTCAACGACGAGGCTGATGATGTTCGACTGCACTGCGGATTTATCGAGGATGATAGAAACCGCGCGGATGAGCGCAATTGCAAGGTAGGTCACGCCGAGGACGAAATATGCGGGGGAAAAGAAGAAAGGCAGCACGCCGAGCGCGATGAACACGCCGCCAAATATCGCGCGGACTTCGGTGACTCCGCGCCCGCCTTCGGGTTGAATCCCCGTGAAGCCTTTGATGTCGTTTGGCTTAAGCAGCGAGAATAATCCCGTGAGGATGGTCGCAATAGCGCCGATGATTTGTAGAATTTGAATGAGCATGAGTCTCCTTATCCTATGTCATTGTGAGGGCGAAGCCCGAAGCAATCTCCTTGTTCTAATTGGGAGATTGCTTCGCCGCAACGAACATGGCTGGCAACGACATTATTTCAACTTCGGTATCAACACAGGCGTATTCTTCTTGTACGTTTCATAGTCTTCCTGCCCGCCCCATTTTTTGTCGGCTTTCGCTTCCAACAGCGGAACGCCGCTGACGCGGGTAAGGAGCAGGGTCACAAACAGCGGGGAAATCAACGCCACCCATTGCCAGCCTTGCAGAACGGGCAAAGCCATCACCGCGATTCCAATCCACAGCACAATCTCGCCGAAGTAGTTGGGATGACGCGAGCGCGACCAAAGTCCCGTGTTGATGAACTTGCCTTTGTTCGCAGGGTCCGCGCTGAATTTGCTCTTTTGCGCGTCGGCGGCGACTTCCATGATGAAGCCGAACAGCCACAGCAGCGCGCCAATGTAGGAATAACAATCCATTTCCACGCGTTGCGTGGTGGTGATGGCGACCCACGCGGCGGCGGCGGTGAACGTCACCCACAAGGCTTGAATCGTCCACACGTTGAGGAAGCGGAAGAAGATCGGCTTGATTTCGTCGAAGCGGTCATCCTTGCCTGCTTTATGAATGCGCGTGAAGAGGAATGTCCCAAGCCGCAGCGCCCAGATCATCACCAGCGCGGCAAGCAAAATCGAGCGCGTGTCCATGTTGGGGCTGAGAAAAACCGCCGCGAGAGTCAAGGTGATGTAGGTCAGTCCGCCCGTGATGTCGAAAAATTTCTCGGTTTGATAAACATACGCGGGGATGAAGACCAGCCATTGAATGAGGAAAGCCAGCCCAACCAATAAAGCGAACAATGGAATGCCCGCGACTGAATTTCCGTTTTGACTCCCAGCCAACGCGACCAAAGCCCCAATGACGATGAGGATGGGGAAAACGATTAATGACTTGCGTTCTGATTCTTTCATAAGAGTCTCCTGTAAATAAAACTGCTTTAACACGAAGGTCACAAAGTACACGAAGGGGAGTGGGGTGGCCTTTAATTATTTTCCTTTGAGCCCGCTGTGTCCTTTGTGTTTGATGATTTTTAAAACCCGCGCCGCTGACTTGTCCACGGGGCGGGGATGTTGTTTTGAAATTCATCCACGCTGGGTCCCGCAAGATTTACCAGCCGCCATGTGCCGTACAAGTAACTGACAATTAACAGCAGGGTGGTGGCGGGCCAGCCAGTGATGAGCGTGGACATGGCAAGCATATCCGTATTGGCGTCTTGAAAAAGTGAATATTGCAGCAGAAATTTTGCCGCAAAAAACAACCCCCATGCAAGGGTGACTTCACTATAAGCTGGGCGGACTTGCGGATGCCAATACCAATTCAGGGGCCAGCGGCGCGCGATATAACTCGTCCATGCCATCATTGGACGGCGAATGATTAAACTGATTATAGTAATCAGTAATGTGACGCCTCCGCTGACAAGCCCCGGAATAAAGAAGCCTTCAGACTTTCCAAAAATCCAAACAACAGCCATCGCCAATAGAACACTGCCAACGCCTCCCAACGCATATGACAATGATTGTTTGTTTAGCAAGCGGACAGCCGCAAAGATTATAGATAAAATCAGCGCCCCCCACATCGCCGCTTGAAAACTGACAAAACTATTTAACAGCAGGAATACAACTGGCGGGAGTATGGCGTCCAGAAATGAGTTGCGCCCTGCCAGAAGTACGCGGAACTCATCAAGCAGTTCCCGTGATTTTTTATGCATGTTTTCCAAGCCAGAACTTCTTCCAATCGCCGTTGCTGGATTGTAAGTTGAGGAAAGCGTACAACGCGCCCGCGAAGAAGCCGAGCGTCATCATGGCGATTGTCCACAAAATTGCGACGGGCAGGGATTTTTCGCGGTAGAAAATCCACATCGAGAAAAGCGTGAAGCCCGTGTACAAATCCACGAGCGAGACGATGCCCCAAGACATCGAAAATAGCTGACTGCCCTCGCCGAAAAAATCGCCGCGCGTGAATCCGTAAATCAACACAGCGGTCATGGCAAGTATGCCGAGGATGGAGATTGTTTTTGCTGTTTTCATATTTTCCTTTTTGGAGTCAGGCGGCTTGCCGCCCGTTTCGTCAGCGAGCTGACGGAGTCCAGAGTTATGGCTTCTTCACCGACACACACGCAAACCCCAACGCGCCGATTCCCAGGTGCGCGCCAAGCACGGGGGTGATTTGCACAATGGGGATATCACCATCGGGCAAAAATGACTTCGCCAGTTCGTGCAACGCGCGCGCTTCCTGTTCCACCCCGGCGTGGACAATGGCGAGCCTTTCGTAAGGCGCATATTCGCGCAGCCATTCAAAGAGCCGCGCCATGGATTTGCTGCGCGTGCGCGTGCGGTGCGCGGTGGCGGCGCTCATGTTCATGTGCAGCAGCGGCTTGAGTTGAATCAAATCGCCAAATGCGGCAAGCGCAAAATTCATCCGCCCGCTGCGCTTGAGGTATTCGAGCGTGTTCAGCGCGGCGAAGACATACGCGCGCGACATGACCTCTTTCAGCGCGGCAAGAATCTCATCCACTGATTTGCCCGCGCGCGCCAGTTGCGCCGCTCTTTCGACAAGGAATCCCATGCCGAGGCTGAGCTGCGTCGAATCCAGCGCGGTGATGGGAATCCGCGTAAATTCTTTTGCCGCTGTCCGCGCGGAGTTGACCGTTCCGCTTAATGTCTCTGAAATGTGAATCGAGAGAATCGCATCCGCGCCTTCATCCGCGAGACGTTGATATGCCTGTTTGAAAATTTCAGAGCCGGGCGCGGCGGTTTTGGGGTGCGGGTTGAAGTTGGGCAACTGCTCATAAAATTCATCGCGCGTGATGTCCACGCCGTCGAGTAATGTTTTTTCTCCCACGTTAATGCTCAACGGAATCACGATGATGCCATATTCCTTTACAATCTCTGCGGGCAGGTCGCAAGTGCTGTCTGTGACGATGCGAATATTCATGGTTACTCCTTTTACCAATAAATGTCATTCTGAGCAGAGCGAAGAATCTCTGCCATAGCGAAGAGACTCTCACCGCACTGGCGCGCGGCGCAAGTGTCGCTCCGATCAGAGTGACACGACTTATAAAACTTGTTTTGCAAGCCAATCCTTGATCGGCGAGCCTTGACCGTTGATGTGCTTATCCACCGCTGCCGAGTAACTCTGCATAAAAAGATTCAACTCGTTGGCGGGTCTTTCGCGCAACTGCGCCAGCGTTTTCACCCATTCCATTTCCTGCGTCACGTATTCCATATCGCCGAGTTGCAGCGCGGCGATGATGTTATCGCCGAGGAATTGAATGCCCGCGCGGAATCCATCAGAATTTGTGGCGAAGGGCGGCAGCGATTCTTTCAATGTGATTTCGATTTGCGCGCGATTGGCGATGAACCCGCGCAGCGCGGCTTGACACTTCGGCGAGGTTGGTATTGCCGCGCCGGGTTTGGTCTTACTCGTTAAGATTTTTTCCGCGCCATCCAATGCGGCTTGAATGGTTTCGCCGAGATAATATCCCGCGATACGATTCTTCAAATCGGGCTGCGCGCTGAATATCCGCCCGCCAAACGAGACTGGCACGCGCAGGTCTTTTAATTCATTGGCTGTGACTTGCAGCGCGGCGGCGGTGATTAATGACTGCGCGACGAGGATGACCAGATTGGCGCGCGTAGTGTTGACGGTCTCGGCGAATTGATTGGTGGGGACATCCGCGCCGAGATAGATGACGTTTAATCCGCGGCGGCGCAGCAATAGCGCGAGTAAAAGCGCGGTGAAGGTGTGCCATTCACCCGAAGGACAGCCGACCAGCGCGATTCCTTTGCGCGTGGGCGCGGGTGACGCGCTGAGCAGTGAGTCGAGTCGGCGCATGGCGAGTCCCGATGCGAAATGTTCCTGCTGCACGCTGGCTTTGTTTTGGTACCAAAGCCCGCCGACCTCAGATAATCCTTTTTGCAAAACGTCCATGCAGACGGCTTCAACGGGGAACATGGTGAATGCTTTGTTCAAAATTTGTTCCGCGCTTGATTCGTTGAATTCCAAACACGCTTCGATCCAATGCGCGCGGACGGAATCCAGCGTGGTGCCGGGGGGGATGTATGCGGCGGGCAGGGTTTGCGTGGTGGGCAGCGCGCCTGCAAGCAAGTCCACGCCTGCGGCAGTGTGTTCGCTCCACATTTCCACCGCGCGGGAGATGGAAAGCCCATCCTGCTGCCGCGCCATCAACCATTTGATGACCTCGATGTCATATTGCGAATACAGCCGCTGACCGCCCTCGGTGCGCTGCGGCGCGGGCAGCCCGTAACGCCGCTCCCATGCGCGCAGCGTATCGGCGGGGAGTCCCGTTTCCTTTAGCACGACTTTGAGGTTGTAGGTGGGTGTGGTACTGAGCATTCTTTTTCCTGATTTT
>DZBA01000193.1 GCA_022729775.1 Anaerolinea thermophila
TATAAGGATAAACGTTAATGATGGTTGTGCCTTCAAAAACTGTTTCGGACTTCTCAAGATTATTTCTGTAAAAATGAGTGTGTCCGTGAAAATGATAACGCGGCTTGGCGACTTTCAATAACCAATTGATGGCGCGCAGACCCGTATGCGCCTGCGTGGTTTCGTCGTGGATGCCAAACGGCGGCGAATGGCTGATGAGAATATCGAGCCTGCGACCATATCGGAATTTGTTGACCAGCAGCGTGGGAAGCAATCGCGCGGCGCGCGCGTATGATTCCCGCTGCGTATATTGATTCACGCCGTCGGGGCGGTAGCGGATCGAGCCGCCCAAACCGGCGATGAGAAGTCCGCGCATATTCGCGGATTTCACGTCGAGGTTTGTTCCGCCTTCGGCGCGTGAGCGCGGGTCTTCCCCATGTTTGGGGTCATGATTGCCCGGCACATAAGCCAGCGGTTTTTTCAAAACGGTCATCAGGTATTCAAGGTACGTGTAAGGCAGGTCGCCGCAGCCGAGAATCAAATCAACGCCGTTGAAATGTCCGCTTGCGGCAAGCGAATAAATCCGCTCGACAATCTGGTCGCTTAAAGCGAGAATTTTCATCGGTATGATTTTGCCCCAGTTTGTTTGGATGCGCAAGTACATGATTTGGTAGAATTCAGCGCATGAAAACAAATTACGAATTACGAATAGTGAATTACGTCTTGACATTCGTTTTGCTTGCCGCGACTTTATCCGCGTGCGCGCCGGCGCAGCCGCAGGTTGACCCAAGCGTGGCGATGACCGCTGCCTTCCAAACTGCTTTTGCGCAGCTCAGCCAGCCGACGCAAACGCCCGCGCCGAGCGAAACGCCTGTGCCGACGGCGACTGTTCCGCGCACGCCGCCCGCGCTGCCGGCTGTCTTTCAAACCGGGCTGCTGAAGCCGGAAGATATGCCGCGCACTTATTCAACCGACGCCTGTCAATACCTGCAAAACAAATGGAACTCGAACAACGCCGCGCCGGGGACGGTGGTCATGCCCATTATGTTTCATGGAATCAACAAGGATAACGTCAGCGACCCCAACCAGATATTGGCGGAGAACTTCAAGAAGTTAATGAACGACTTGTATGAGATGGGCTTTCAAGCAATCAACATGCAGCAGATGTCGGACTTTTTGTATAACAACGCAAAGATACCGCCGCGCTCTGTTCTTTTGCTGGTGGATGACCGCCACTACGCGGAGTATTTCAACGACCACTTCCGCCCGTATCATGAAAAATGGGGATGGCCCGTTGTGAACGGTTGGATCAGCGCATTTGGCGGCACGGATACCGTGCTGGTCGAAAACGTGGAACTTTCCAACGAAGGCTGGGTGGATTATCAAGCGCACAGCGTTTTGCACAGAATTGCCATTGACGGCACTTCGACGGATGAATTCATCACCGCGGAAATGCAAGGCTCCATCACCAATATTCAAACCTATTTCAACAAAACGCCAATTGCCTATATTTGGTTCGGTGGGAATTTTTCCCCGCGCGCGGTGCAGCTTGCCCCGCAGTTTGGCTACAAGCTCGGCTTTTCCATCAACCCGCGCGGACCTGTTATGTATGACTGGGTTCCGCAGGCGGATACATTCAACCAATCCAACCCTTCCGCCATCCCCGAAGTCCCGGCGGGCAACCCGCTGATGACGCTTCCGCGATATTGGAGCTCGAACGCGCGCTCGCATTTGGACACTGTCCGCCAGATTGGCGAAGATGCGCGGGCATACGCGGAGGCAAACAAAGCCGCCGAACTTGAATATTATGACATTGTTTGCGCGCCGACGTATGGCGCAATTCCTTAACTTGGAAAAATGATTTGCATGAAAAAACATAAATCCTTTTTTCGCGCCGCAAATATTTTTTTGTTAGTGGGGATATTTGCCGCGTGCGCCCCATCCGCGCCGGCATTGACAGCGGAGATTCCCCCCGCAGCGCCGGCGATATCCACATCTTACGCTTCATCCACGCGCGAGGCGCTTCCCGCGCTGACAGATGTTCCGCGCACGCCGCCCGCGCTGCCATCCATGTACCAGTCTGAAAATTTGAATCCGCTGGATACGCCGCGCGCTTATATTCAGGATACCTGTCAATATTTGAAAAACAAGTGGAACCCGGATGGCGCAGAACCCGGCACAGTGGTCATGATTCTCATGTTCAATGGAATTTACCGGGGCATGGTCGAAACCCCGGATGGCATGGATGTGAACGACCTGCGCAAGGTGATGGCGGAGCTCAAGAAACAGCAGTTCGACGCAATCACCACCAAGCAGTTTCTGGCTTTTATGGAGCGCAACGTAAAAATTCCGCGCCGCTCTGTGCTTATCATCCAAGACGGGCGGCATAAGCGCGAGAACTTCGATAAAAATTTCCGCGACTATTGGGATGGCTGGAGATGGCCCATTGTCAACGGTTGGGCAAGCCAGGCGGATACGCCGGAAAAACTCTGGCTGGATAATATCGCGCTGGAAAATGAAGGCTTTGTTGACCACCAAGCGCAGGGCGTTCAGGTGGGAACATACATGACCGAAGACACATCGAAGGCTGTCATTGACCGCGAGTTGGAAGGCTCGCTCAAAGCATTTGCGGAGCGATACGGCAAAACGCCCATTGCCTTCATCTGGCCCAGCGGCGGATTTGGTCAGCGCCCGGTAGAGGCTGCCCGCCAACTCGGATATCAGCTCGGCTTTACTGCAAACTCACGCGGACCGGTGATGTTCAACTGGGTTCCGCAGGCAGATAAGGAGGATGAATATCGCCCTGCCTACATCCCCGAAGGACATATCAAAGACCCATTGATGACCCTGCCGCGCTACTGGCCCCATCAAATGATGGAGGCAATTGACTCTGTGCGGATGATAGGAAATGAAGCCCGCGATTACGCGCTGGCAAATAAAGCCATCGAGTTTGAATACTACGATATTGTCTGCGCGCCGACGTATGGTCCCATGCCGACGCCGTAAAAACTAAAATCCATTGGAGGTATCCCATGTCTGATTGTATTTTCTGCAAGATTGTTAAAGGCGAAATCCCCGCGACGAAAGTCTACAGCGACGAGCAAGTGACCGCCTTCCGCGACATTCACCCCGTCGCCGCGACTCACATCCTGATTATTCCCAACAAGCACATCGCTTCTGTCAACGACCTCGAAGAAGCCGATGAACCCGTCATGGGACATATCCTTTACACGGCGAAACAAATTGCCGCGCAGGAAGGCGTTGCGCAAGGCGGCTACCGTCTCATCGTCAACACGGGCGCCAACGCAGGTCAGGATGTGTTTCACTTACACGTTCATTTGATTGGCGGCGCGCGCTTGAAACACCCGATGGGTTAACATGCCCAAAAGAGACATCTATCTTTTATCTCCGCGCGAGTTAAGCGCGGAGACGATCGCCGTTGCCTTTGCAAAAACCTCGCGCTCGCCGGAATCCTTCCGCGAGATTGCCGCAGAATTGAGCGATGAATCTTCCGCGCAGTTCCACGAAAAATGGGTGGTGGGGTATGGTCACGCCTCGGTTGCGGAACATGCCGTGCTGCACATCGCGTTTGAAAATGTTTCGCGCGTGGCAGTTGAGACGATTGAAAGCAGCCGGCTCGCCTCGTATACAGAAAAATCCACGCGCTACCAAAAATGGGGCGGCGATGAATTTACGATTCCGCCGGAACTGGAATCCCACCCGCTGCGCGAATCTTTCATCCAAACCGCGCGCGGACTTTTCTCCGCGTATGTGGAATCTCTCGCGCCCGCAAAAAATCTGGTGCTGAAAAAATCCCCGCGCCGCGAAAATGAAGCCGATGAAGCATACGACAGGCGCATCCGCTCACAATATGTGGACTCGTGCCGCTTTCTTCTGCCCGCCGCCGCCAACGCCAATTTGGGCATGACCGCCAACGCGCGCGTCATCGAGATGGTGATTCGCAAGATGCTTTCGCATCCGCTCGAAGAGGTGCGGCAGATTGGGGAGCAGGTGAAAGAAGTGGCGCGGCGCGAAGCCCCAACGCTGGTGAAGTATGCGGATGCTGTGCCTTACGTAGTGGAAACAATGCGGGAAATCAGTAAATTGGAAATTGGGCAATCGTCCGCCGTTCATCGTTCATCGTCTGCGTGCGCCTTGATTGATTATGACAAAGATGGCGAGAAGAAAATTCTCGCGGGCGCGTTATATCGTTTTGGCGAGATGCCTTTTGCCGCCGCGCTCGCATACATCGAATCGTTGAACGAATCCCAACGCGCGGAGCTGGCGGATGTGCTGCTTAAACGCATGAGCCGCTATGATGTTCCCCTGCGCGAGATGGAATATTCCACATACACCTTCGACCTTGTGATGGATCAGGGCGCGTATGTTGAGTTCAAACGCCACCGCATGATGACGCAAACCCCGCAGCGTTTAACCGCGCGGCTTGGGTACGCCGTTCCGCGTTTGATCGTTGAAGCGGGTTTTGAATCGCAATATCGCGCGGCGATGGAATCGGCGCGGGAGACCTACGAAAAGCTATATGAGTTCGACCCGCATGTCGCGCAATATATTGTCCCCAACGGATTTAACCGCCGCGTGTTGGCGCAGTTCAACTTGCGCGAGGCGTATGCGTTTTGCCAGTTACGCACGGCGGCAAACGCCCACTTTTCGATTCGCAGGATTGCGCAGATGATGTACGAACAAATCAAGCGCGTTCATCCGCTGTTGTCGAAGTACATGAACATCCGTGATGAATCATGGCAAAGCGTGGAAGAGAATTATTTTGGGAGGTTGCAGGTTGGAAGGTTTGAAGGTTGAAGGGTATTCATTCTTCATTCTTCATTGAAATTCGTATCGCTTCTAAAACGCCCTGTGCAATACGCGCGGGGCGTTCTGCTATGCCCGAAACTTGCGCGCCGACTGTGCGCGGGTCAACTTCGATGATTTTTGTTTTCGGTTGGACGGGAATTCCATCGCGGGTGATTCCGCGCAGCGTTCCCGAAATCGGCGCGAGCAGCGTGGTGGATTCAATTCGCGCGACCTCCTCATCTTTTTCGACCACATCCCCAATTTGACGCAGCGCATGAAAGTTCCCCGCGATGGGCGCGTACACGTAACGGTCTCGCGCGTGACCTTCAATCTCGCGCGGCTCGCCTGCCAGCGGATTGGTTGCGCCGCTTCGCACGATTTTTCCCAGCGCATCCCAGCCGGTTTCGATGCCAACATCCACCGTTTCACCCGCGATGAAATTTGGACCCAAGCCAATGGTCAGCGGAGCGAGTCCGCGCTGGGGTTCGGGCTGGTGGTGTTTTCTCATTCGCGCGTCAATCAAAATTTGCGGGCGCAGAAGTTGAATCAGCGCGGGAAAATCCATGACGCTGACGGGGATGATTTTATGTTCGGCGAGTTGAGTTAAAAAATCTTCCGCGACAAGTTCCGCAGTCACGCCGTCCAAACTGGCGCGTCCGTCAAAGACCGCGTCGGTGAAAGACATCGCGCGGCGGGCTGTGGTCGGTTGCGCGGATTCGTGAATGATAACGGAGTATCCCGCAGTGAAGAGAAGATGCGCGACGCCGGATGCAATGTCGTTTGCGCCGCGCAGGAGAATAACAGGTTGATTCATGTTCATATCCGCTTTTACAGCGAAACGCTGATAGGCTGCGCGTCGAATTGAATTTCATATTGGGCGGGGTGATAATACGCGCTTCCCGCGCAAGCGCGGCAAAGAGTCAGCCCGTGCTGTTTCACTTCGCGCTCGTTCATAATTTCTTCGCCGCACACGCCGCAGTTGACGCGGATGCCGGGGCGCGAGAGAATCGCTTCAAGCGCTGCGGCAAGTTGCACTTCGGTGACGGTAAACATCACGTCATCCGGCATGATTTGATAGGCTTTCATCTGCGCGAAGTAGTGACGCGATTCTTCGGGCGCGTATTGATACGCGCGTTCGCGGACATCCAGCGCGGGCGCGATTCTCACCGCGCGATTCGTTTGCGTATCCACGAAGGTCGCGGCGGCTTTGCCGTAATCTTCCACGCGCAAGGTGCGATGCCCAACGGCGCAGTTTGTCGCCGCGCTGATTCCATCCGCGAAACAGCCATCCGTTTCGACGATGACAAGCAGGCGTTTTTTATCGGACGCGGAATCAAACCCCAGCGCGGATAATCCCGCAAGTCCCATGCGCGCGCCGAGAATTTGTCGCGGGCAGAGATGGGAATGGTCGCGGGCGGATTTTTCGAGAATGAGTTGAAGGTTCATGGTTGATGATTCCTCTGGTGAGCAGGCTAATAGACTGTTTATTACTCTTTCTGTACACGGATGACGCGGATTTCACGGATTCTGACAGAAAAATATTTTCAAACTTCGCGCTTGTCCGTGTCATCCGTTAAATCCGTGTACAAAAGGTTTGTAATGCAAAAATCAAGCAGGCTAAAACGACCAAGATTGCATTACAAAAAAAAGCGTTGTCCTGTGAAAAGGGACAACGCCTGAGATTTACGCGTGTCTCCTTTCCAAAAAAAGGGGGATGAAGCGTTTCCGCTTTCACCTGGTGGGACAGGCTTAAGCCTGTCCTACTGTCCTGCCGCCGTGCATTTTCGTTTAGGCGGTCAGGCTTCGGAGAGATGGTCAATATAACTGATTTGAAAGCGCGCTGGTAGTGATTTTCATCCTATGTATGGCATAAGGTGGCGCGTGATTTTGGGTAAAAT
>DZBA01000194.1 GCA_022729775.1 Anaerolinea thermophila
AATCGGTGAAAATCTGTGAAATCGGTGGCAAAGGATTTTAGATTTGGAATTGCTGGGCTGTTGCAAAATCGCTCGACAAAATCACAAAAACATGTTGTAAGCCGTGTCGCCCTGAGTGAAACGAAGGGTCTCTACCTCAGTAAAGAGACTCTCACCTGCACTTGCAGTACGGTGCAAGTGTCGCTTTGCTCACATCGTCCCGATGCTTTTCGGGAGAGTGACAAAATCGGACTTTGCTACAGCCATAGTATGCCGCCAATGGGGGATGGGCAAGGTATGATTTTTCCTTATAATTTCTCCTTGAAAATTCATTTTTTATTCCATAAACAGGCATTTTTATTCAAAAAGGTGAAATTATGTTACATAAAAACAACGAAAAGGGACAAGCAATTATTATGATTGTGTTCGCAATTATCGGGCTGGTGGGGTTGACCGGCTTGACGGTGGACGGGGGCAGGTCTTATATGGATCGGAGAAGCGCGCAAGGCGCGGCTGACTCTGGCGCGTGGGCGGCAGGGTTGGCTAATGCGCGTGAAGAGTGGGAAGATACGGATGGAAATGGATTTGTAGACGCCTATGAAGTTAATGTCACTCCCCTTGAAGAAGCCGCGCGCGCAATCGCCATGGAGAATGGATATACCAGCGAGAACAGTGTGGTGGAGGTTACTGTCGAGCCGATGCCCGTTGCGCCTACTCCGCTTGATAACGGAGACCCAAACCCATGTCCTGTTGGCGCTTCGCCAAACGTGGAAATTACAGTGAATATCACTTCAACAGTTGATGCGTTTTTTGCGCCTATCATCGGCGTGCAAACTGTGACGAATCGCGTGCAAGCGGTAACGCGCGTCTGCGGCAAATATGATGACGCCGTCTTTGGGGGAAATGCGGTCGTATCGCTTGGCTTCGGTATGGGGTCGGACTGCGCCTTTGACAGCGGACAAAGTTCCGCGTCCAGATGGTATATTACAGGCGGGGGCATTTCTTCAAACTCTTGCGCACATTCCAAAATTGCGGCGTCCGTTACGCTTGACGCAGACCAGTGCGTCTCCGCTGTGGACGGCGCGACAGGCGGGCTGGTAGGAAAAGAATGTCCTACGCCTGCCAGACTCTATGGCATTGATTATATAAATTCCATCATGCCACCAAACCCATGCACAGGCTCCATTACTGACGGCGTATACGAAGGCGGTGGGATTGTTCCAACGGGCGGACAAACTACATTTAATAACGGGGTTTACTGCATTTCCGATTTTGACGCCCTGGATAAAAAAGATACTGTTTTGAACAACGCAACGCTTTACGTCACTGACCAAGAGTTTAAATTAAAATTTGCCGGAGGCGGAAGTTTTTCTGGTACCCCATCGTACACAGGTCCATTCTCCAGCCTTTACATTGTTGTCCAGCCGCCTGAAGATGTAGAGGATTATTGCACAAGGTTTACCGACAATAACTCCCAGGTTTTTGTCTATCGAGGTAACAGCACCGGCAATCTTTACGGAACCGTTCTTGCTCCAAGCGCTTGCCTGGATGTCCGCGGCAATGGCACAGGCACAATCAACGGACAACTTATTGGAAATGCTATTTCATCCAATGGTACAGCCGATGTGTTTATCAATTATGAAGTTGATGAAAACCGCCGCAATCCCCAAAACCCAACCATTGACCTTGTAAAATAGAAAGTCATAGATCAACGATACTCCCCTCGAACAACGCTTCGAGGGGAATTTATTTTTAACACGCCATTTGTTTCGGCAGGCTAAACGCAAGCCTTTGTGTTAAGAATTTTTTCAAAGGGTAACAACTTGGCTACTTAACATCTGTGATAGGCTGAATCGAGAATTCCTGACAGACAACTGATTTGTAAAAACATATAATTTAAGCAAATCTACGTATAGATGAGGTGCGCGCCATAGAGCCGCATGATACTCAAAAGGAGAATCTTATGTTACACAAAAAATCTGAAAAGGGACAAGCGATAATCATGATCGTTTTTTCGATTATCGGCTTAATCGGCTTGACCGCTTTGACAGTGGATGGCGGTATGGCTTATATGGACCGTCGCAGCGCGCAGGGCGCGGCAGATTCTGGCGCGTGGGCGGCTGGTCTTGCCAATGCGAGGGAAACCGTGGGCGATACAGATGGCGATGGCTTTAATGAGCCGGATGTCACCAAAGTCCGCGATGCTGCTTACTTGATTGCGGAGAGAAACGGCTATTTCAACGACGATGGCGACCATGACGATGACGCCAGCAACTCTACTCGAACCGATGTCTTCGTAACTGTTGAGCCCTTGCCTATTGCGCCAGCGCCTTTAGTTAACGGCGAACCAAACCCGTGTCCGGATGGCGCAGCGCCGAATGTTGAAATTACAGTGACGATTACTTCTTATGTCAGCACCTTTTTTGCGCCGGTGATTGGCATAGAACAAGTTACCAACCGCGTTCAGACTGTGACGCGCGCCTGCGGCACGTACATCGACTCGATTTTTGGCGGACAGGCGATTTTCACCTTGGGCGAAGATGTCCCTGCTGGAACTTGCGCTTTCGACGGCGGCAACAGCGATACGGCAGATTGGATTGTCAAGTGCAGCGGCATTCATTCCAACACCTGCGCGTGGGGTAAAAATGCGCTGGATGACGCAAAAGGTCCGTCCATTACTTTGGATGAAGGACAGTGCGTGTCTGCGGTTGGCGGCGTAAATTCTGCACTCGAAGCGCAGGCGTGCACTTCTTTGCTGTCTGAGATTGATCCCAGTTTTATGAGCACGCTCGACGCGGAGCAAACAACCCAGAACCTGGTAGATGCCTTCAATGACGCGGGCTGGGACCTCTCCACAAGCGCTGTTGTAGAAGTAACGCAATCTGGAACAAGTTGGACTGTGACCGATGGCGACTTGGTATACATTGTGGAGCATGAGAACGGAACGCTCAAGGTTTATATTCCTTCGCCCATCACAGACTTCGATTTAGAGTACGCGGAATCCATTATGCCGGATAACCCATGTGTGGATGGCGGAGTTGGCTTACCGATGCCGGCTCTTCCCAAGAAAGGTTATTTCAAACTTTCACCTGATGAAGATGGGAACAGCGTATATTGCGTTGATGATGCTTCCAGTTTGAAGGAGGTTGACTTGGAACTGGATGGCGTGACGCTTTACTTTACGGAAGAGGTTTTTGAACTCAAGTATTCTGGCGGCACAGGCAGTATTTACGGGACCCCCACTCAAAGCGGAGAATTTTCAAGCTATTCTGTGGTTGTTCCTTTGCCGGAAAACAAAAGCAATTTTTGCACCGATGCAAAGAACGACAAATCTGGCCCAAACTTAGATTATAGAGGAAACGCCTCTGGCGTTCTTTATGGCACAGTGTTAGCGCCGAGCGCCTGCATTACAATGGCTGGCAACGCGGGAACTCATACGGGTGACTTGAAGGTAGTCGGACAGGTGGTTGCAAATGTCGTTGCCTCGAACGGTAACTCAACAAGCGTGGTAGATTACTGTCAAGAAACCTATCGCCGCGAACCGAAAATGCCGACCATCGAACTGGTGCACTAAAATTTTGATATAAAAAAAGCGACGCAGACCGCGTCGCTTTTTTTGTTAACTCAATTCGTCTAATATATTTTTTAATTCATCCGGCAACTCCGCTGTAAAAGTGCGCGGACTTTTTTCATCGGGCAGGACAATGCTTAATTTTGCGGCATGAAGGAAATGACGGCTAACATCGAGCGTGGGATGCTTTTTCCCGTAAATTGTATCGCCGACAATCGGACACCCCAAAAACGCGCAGTGCAGGCGGATTTGATGCGTGCGCCCGGTCAACGGGTGAAATTCCAACAGTGTGTGAGCTTTGAAAGCCTGAGTCGTTTTATATTCGCTGATAGATTCACGTCCCTTATTGGGCTGGACGATTGCCATCTTCTTGCGGTGACTTGGGTCGCGTCCGATGTAGGCTTCTACGCGCCCGGTGGGTGTGGGCGGTTTTCCATCCACAAGCGCGAGATAAATTTTGTTCACCGTCCGCAAGCGGAACTGGTCTTGCAGCCAGATGTGCGCGCGTTCATTTTTCGCAAGCACAATCAAGCCCGATGTTTCCTTATCCAAACGATGGACAAGCCCGGGACGTTCTTCGCCGCCGATGCCTTCCATATCGGGGTCATGTCCCAGCGCGGCGTTGACCAGCGTCCCCGATGCGTGACCCGCCGCCGGATGAACGACCATACCTGCGGGTTTGTTCACCACCATCAAATCATCATTTTCAAAGATGATGTCCAGCGGGATGTCTTCCGCGACCAATCCACTTGGGACAGGGGGCGGCACGCGCACTTCGATTTCCGCGCCGGACTCGATGCTTTGCCCTGCCTTCTTCGCGGGATTTTCATTCACGCGCACGAAGCCATCCTCGATCAATCCTTGCAGGCGCGCGCGCGAAAATTCCGTCAGCTGCGCGACAAGAAATTTATCCAAGCGGATGGGTTGTTCGCCGTCATATTTTAATCTTTCGATGCGGTCACTCATTTGACAATCCGTTATCTGTTGCGATTTGCGCTGTTTTTCTTTTTTCTTCGCGTTCCTTTAGCCACACGCCAAGCAACAGAACTGCCACGCCAATCGTAATGGATGAATCCGCGATGTTGAATACGGGGAATGTGCCAACAGAGATGAAGTCAGTCACCTTGCCTTTGACGAGGCGGTCAATCAGGTTTCCTGCCGCGCCGCCCATTTGCAAACCCATCGCAAGTTTCAATGTCCAATCTTCGCTTTCGACATGCGGGTAGTAGTAAATAATTGCGCCGATGACGATGAATGCCAGAATGGTGAAAATCATGCCGCCGCTTTGGAACATGCCAAACGCCGCGCCGCTGTTGTACCAATGCACAAGCCGCGCATACGGCATGAGCCAGAGCAGCCCATCGGGAAGCCACTGCGTTCCGAATTCGATGTTTTCATGCACCAGCCATTTTGTCCATTGATCGAGCGCGATGATAATGCCCGCAATGCCAAATAGATTCAAATAATCTTTTACTTTTTGATTCAAAATACACCTCGTTATGATTTATGGAAACAATAATTTATTTTACAAACTTTCTTGGCACGCGCGCGCTGATGTTGGTCATAATTTCGTATTCATTCGTGCCAACCCAATCCGCAAGGTCTTCGGGCGTGATGCCCTTTCCGAGCAGGATTGCCTCGTCGCCGGCTTTGACCTCGTCCGCGCCGGCGTTGACCATGAACTGGTCCATGCAAATCCTTCCCACTTGCGGATATTTCTTCCCGTTGATGATGACCTGCGCTTTGTTGGTCATCATGCGGAAGTATCCATCCGCGTAGCCGCATGGGATGGTGGCGATGCGCGAAGGCGTTTCGGGACTCCATAATGAGCCGTAACTTACGCCATGTCCCAGCTCGACGATTTTGCTGTAAGTCACCTGTGATTTCCAGGTCAGCGCGGTTTTGACCTCGATGGTTTTCTCGATGTCGCGCGCGGGGTAAACGCCATAGAACATCACGCCGGGACGCACCATGTCATAATAGCTTTCGGGCATCAGCAATGTCGCGCCTGAATTTGCGGTATGCCGCAGTTTTGGATGCGGCTCGCTGTGCTTTTCGTACACAGACAACGCTTCTTCAAAGCGTTCTAATTGCAGCGCGGCAGATATGGGAAATTCCTGTTTCACGCCGCGCAAGGACATGACTTCTGAATTTGCAAAGTGCGTGAAGATTCCCTCGACTTCGACATGCTTGCAGGATAACGAGCGTTCTATCAACGCTTGCGCTTCCTGCGCGCGCGCGCCGATGCGTTCCATACCGGTGTCAATTTTCAAGTGCGCTTTGATTCGCTTTTGGGCGGCGGCTGAAATTTGTTCCGCTGATTCGAGCAGGGACAGGGAAGACGCGGCGAGGGTTAAGTCAAATTCGAGAAAATCAGGAATCTGTTCGGGCAGGGTTCCGCCCATGACGAGAATCGGCGTTTTGATTCCCATCTTGCGGATGTTGATTCCTTCTTCCACGATGGCAACGCCGATGTAATCTGCAAATGGCGCGATGAACGGCGCGACGCCATCCACGCCGTGACCGTAGGCGTTGGCTTTGAGGACGACGAGAACTTTTGCCGGCGCAACGCGCGCGCGGATGTTTTGCAGGTTTTGTTTGAGTTGGTTGAGATTAACTTCGAGATAGGTAGGGCGCATACCGCTATTTTATCATTTGCTGCGCCAGTGATATTCCACATCCGGCTCAGATTCGGGGTGGGCGCTCACGCCAAATTTTTTTGCAACAAAGCCGTGTTTTTCAAAGAACGCGCGCGCCATTTTATTTGCAATGTGCGTATATAACCAAAGGTGATTGGGCGACCCTGTTTTTGCGTATTCAAGCAGCGCTTGACCAATTCCCTGGCGGTGATATTTTGGGTCAACATATAAGCGGCTGATCAGGTTGCCTTGCATTCCTAAAAACGCGACGGGCGCGCCATCCTGTTCGTAGACCCAAATTTTATTTTCCGGCACAACCACGTTGCGGAAGTATTCGCGCGCGCTTTGTATTTCGTATCCCATGCGTTTCATCATTTCGGGCATGGCGGCGCTCATGGCATCAAACCAGAACGCGGTGACAGTTTCAAAATCTTCTTCTTTATATGAACGTATCATACAACCATTATAGATGAATTTTGAATGAATC
>DZBA01000195.1 GCA_022729775.1 Anaerolinea thermophila
TTTTGATTCCCTTCACTTCTTTGCATGGACAACAAACACGCGATGCGGAACTTGCAAGACGGGATTTTCGCGCGTGAAATTCTCCAGCGCAGATTTCAACTCCGCGTCGAACTTGGTCACGTCCTCATCGGATAGACTCGCGCCGACTCCCGAACTCGCGCGGATTCGCCCTCGCCATGCATCGGCTGTGTATGAAACGGGCATATCGAACGAATACGTTTGAATTTCAACAAAGCCCGCTTCGCCGAGGTCACGCAGCCAGTCTGGGTACATACCGGCTTTATTTCCAAAACGCTCGTACCACGGCTCGTTGTATTTTTTGATTATTTTTTCGGTAACGTCTACAACATTTCCGGAAAGCGGGAGCCAATCGAAATGCGGAATCAACACGCGCCCGCCCGGTTTCAATATCCGCATCACCTCCTGCGCCGCGCGCGGACGGTCAAACCAGTGCCAGCATTGACCTGCCGCGACGACATCGAAAGATTCAGCGGGCAAGCCGGTTTCCTCTGCCTTGGCAAAGTGGAAGTCAATCTCGACGTGCTGCTGAATGCTCAAATCTTTTGCCTGCTCCAACAGCTGCGCGGAAATATCCACCGCCGAAACTTTACACCCGCGCAAGGCAAATCCGCGCGCAAGCGTCCCCGTGCCTGTGCCAAGATCAACCAACGCGTCGCCGGGTTTGACGATGCCGTCATCAAAAATGCGCGCAAAAAATTCATCGGGAAAGCCCGCGCGATGTTTAGCGTAATCATCAGCCGTAAGCCCAAAATTGACTTGCATGAAACGACCTCCAAAAAAAACGTGATATAGAATTTTATCTTAAGCCCACCCAAGATATGTCAGATTCAAAATATGAGATTTGTCCATTACAGGCGGCTATAAATCCCACTACAATCACGGCATGAACAGTGACCGCGACCTGAAAAGCCTGCACGCCGTAAACCTCGGCTTGATCATCAACATCATCCTTGCCGCAATCAAAACTTTTGTGGGCGTATCAGGTCATAGCCCGGCGCTGCTGGCTGAGGGCATCAACTCTACATCGGATGTGGCATTTTATATTGCAGCCAGTATTTTGGTGCGGCTTGCCAACCAGCCCGCCGACAGAGACCATCCCTACGGGCATCGTCAATTTGAAAGCATTGCTTCGGTGCTAATCGGTTCGTTCATCGTGGTCACAGGTTTTGCGGTCTTTTGGGACGCGATTGACAAAATTTGGAGTTTGTTCGACGGCGGCGCAGTTTCCACAGGAGCAAAATTAACCGCGTTGTGGGTCGCGCTGGGAACTGTGGTCATAAAAATCTTTTTGATGATTTACGTCCGCAGATTGGGACGCGAGACAAAAAATCCCGTTGTGGAAGCGCTCGCGCACGACCACCGCAACGATTTATTCTCCGCGTCTGCCGCATCGGTGGGAATTTTTCTTGGGCGAAACGGCTACCCCTGGGTAGACCCCTTCGCGGGCGCGCTTGTTGCGGCGTTGATCATCCGCACGGGAATTTTCATCCTGCGCGAATCATCCATTGATTTAATGGGAACCGTCCCCCACCGCGAAATGGCAGAGCAGGTTGTAGATTTATTGAAGAAGATACAAGGCGTGAAACAATTGCAGGAATTACAAGCCCAGCGCTTTGGACCGCACATCGTCATCAACCTGACCATCGGTATTGACGGCGCGATCACAGTGCGCGAAGGGGATATGATTGCAAGCTGCGTGGAGGAAAATCTCATCCGCTCGATTCAAAATGTGCGGCGCGTGCATGTGCATTATCACCCGGCAGACCAGAGTCACGAAAACATGACCATTGACGATATTTTGGAAGAATCAAAAAAGCGCGTGGATTCATACCAGCCGCAGTATTATGATTGATTCGGTTTTATTCCGCGCCAAACGTTTCAGCAACCAATTCTTCCGCCAATCGTCCATTCCCCTTCAAATCCATCCAAACTAAAAATTCCGCGTTGCCCTTTGGTCCCAACAGCGGAGATTTAACCAACCCGCGCAGGGCAAACCCTTCGGCAGCGGCAAAGGTCAGCACATCCAACAAGACCTGCTTGTGAATCTGCGGGTCGCGGATGACGCCGTCACCGCGCGCCACATCTTTCTTGCCCGCCTCGAACTGCGGCTTGACCAAACAAACGACCTGCGCGTTTTCTTCCATCCATTTTTTGACGACGGGAATCAAAATCTTCAAAGAAATAAATGAAGCGTCTACAGTGATGAATGAAATTTTCTCGGGGAGCGATTCGACGAAACGCGCGTTGGTCTCTTCCATCACAATTACGCGCGGATGGTTTCTCAACTTCCAATGCAAGATGCCTTTGCCCACGTCAATCGCGTAGACTTTTTGCGCGCCGCGCTGCAACAAGCAATCGGTGAATCCGCCGGTGGATGAGCCAACATCGGCGCACGCGAGTCCGCTCACATCGAGATGGAACGCGTCGAGCGCGCCCTCCAACTTTTCACCGCCGCGCGAAACAAATCGCGGACCTGAATCCACTGCGACCTTGACATCACCCGCAAAGGACGCGCTGGGTTTCAAATACACTTCGCCGTTTACGCGCACCTGCCCAGCCATGACGAGGGCTTGCGCCTTGGCGCGCGATTCTGCCAATTTGCGCTCGACGAGTAGAACATCCAATCTTATTTTTGCCATGCGCTTATTGTACTGTGGAGTTTGTTTGTATGGCTACCTCCAGCCGGCAAGCATCTTGACCTGGTCAAAATGGGAGATAAGGAAGGCGGTGAAAGGCAGCAGGATGGAGTTGACAATCAATAGACCTGTGCGCATATCGAACATGCTTGCGTTTACGTTTTTTACGCTGTCATAATAATCTGCCATCGCTTTGAATTGGCTGCACAGCGCGGGGTTGTCGAAATGGCGCTCGATATCCAATGCTTCGATCTCGTTTCGCAAACGGGCGAGCGCCATGTCGCGCGCGCGGGTGACGATGCGCGTGAGCGTAACCTGACGAAAAATAAAAATACACAACGTGGGAACGATATAAAGAAGCGCACTCGGGAACACTGGCGTCTTCATGTATGCCAGATAGAACATGCCAATCGTGTGAGGAGATACACATAATCGCGGATGACGCGCGAAAGATTGCGTGTCGCGGGCGACATATTGGGGTCCACCTCGTACAGTTCCATGCAATAACGGCTTAACAGCGCTATCAGCGCCATAATGGTTATCAGCTGGTATTCCATGAGGCAAAGAAGAACAAATCCGCTGGACAGGGAAATGGTGGTGGTAATTCCCATTGCGCCGTGGGCAGCGACTTGCAACGGATATTGATAAGGCATGATTGCCGCGAGAAAAAGAAAGGTGAAAAACAAAGTGACCGCGCTGTTGCTAAACCTTTTGAGCCAGCGACTTAGGTCTTGTATATCTTGTGGCTGGGTCATTGCGTCAATCACATAGCCGGATAGAACGCGGTATAGATGGCGCTGGAATCGCAGGCAGGTAAATATAGCAAACCAAAAAAGCACAAAAGCGCTGAACGCTGGAAATAGCCATTCACGAAAGTTTGCGACGCTATCATATAGATTCAACAGGTACGAGATGGACGTATTGACAAAGACCAGAAAAACGAAGGGAGCGATGTCGCCATGAAGCAAGCGCGGAAAGATTCTCCGCACCCGTTTGACCACGCGCTCTGCCAGCGGATCGTACGTCCCATCGGCGAGTTTGCGCTTGAGTTCCGCGCGTAAAGTGAGCAGGTCGGCTGTTTCAGACATGGACACCTCCTAGCGAATGAACCTGCCGATAAAAGCGACAAGACGGTCAAACTGAAAAAACACGAACGCAATAAGGGGGAGCAGAAACGAATTGAACAGCAGCGTTGCTGTGCGTGAGTCGAACACACCTGTATCCGCGTGTTTAACGCGGTTGTAGTAATCGAGCATTGCCTTGTATTGATTCTGAATGGCAGGATTATCGAAGTGATGCTCCGCGTCCAACGCTTCCATCTCCGCGCTTAAGCGTTCAAGAGATGTCCAACGCGCGCGCCCAATGATAAGGGAGAGACCAATCTGGCGGGAGATTAGGATTCCCAATAGGGGAGAAAGATAAAAATAAGACAGCGGAAAAATTTTCATTCCCATCATGTAGAACAAGTACAAGGTGAAAAGCGTGGCATATACGCTGAGAATATACGCGGAGTTCCGAATGACCATTGAAATCTCGCGGATGGAAGGGGATGCGCCTGGGTCGAGCTCATATAAGTCAATATAGCATCGGCTTAGAATCAACGGAAACAACATTAGAAACCACACGTGATGCAGAATGATTGCCATAATGAAATTGCCGAACACCACCGCCCCCAGCGCATACACGCCAAATTCCCCATACGCAATCGAAAGCCCTGATCCAATATAAGGCACCATATAGAACAGACCCGTTAATATAAAAAGCAGGTTAAGCGGAACGTTATTGGAAACTGAAAGCCAGCGGCTTAAGTTTTGGATGTCGTCGGGGTTGGGCATGGCGTTAATGACATATTCCGATAAAGCGCGATACAACTGGCGATACAACCGCGCATACAATATCACGCCAAGACAGATGAAGAATGAACCCGGGATTGCCATCAGAATCCGGGTGCGAACAAATTCTCCCCCATCAAGCAAAAACAACAAAGTCGCATGAAAGATGTATGCCGCGTTCAAAATAAGAAAGGGAGCAAGGTCGTTTTGTGGCAAGCGCGAAAAGATGCGCCGCACGCGCTTAATAATTCGCTCTGCCATTGGGTCATACGTCCCATCGGCAAGTTTGCGTTTGAGCTCCACGCGCAGGTCAAAGAATTCGGCGGGCATGTTACAGAATCCTCATGTCTTGTCGTAACAAATCATTGGATGGAATCCGCAGAGAATCGTTCTCCGCATGGACTCTGGGCGGCTTTGCCATGCGCTTATTGTAATAGGTTTTATGGGAGGGTCGTAACTTGAAATTTGTCTGACAAGTGATAAAATTGGAAATGTCAGCCTGTTGGTTTGAAAGTAGCGATCATTTCGCTTTATAAACTCCAAACGCGCAGCGCAATTTATAAACCCGCGCACGTGTCTACATGATTGAAATATCATAAGGAACCCCCATGACAAACCAAATCTCCCTCACCGTCAACGGTCAATCCCATACCCTCCCCGCGATTGCGGGTGAAACATTAGCCTCCCTTCTCCGCGAGCGCTTGAATCTTACTGGCGCAAAAATCGGCTGCGAGGAAGCGGAATGCGGCGCGTGTACCGTGCTGATCGAAGGCGAGCCTGTCGTCTCGTGCATTTATCCAGCTGAGCGCGCGAGCGGCAAGAACATCACCACCATTGAAGGCTTGGCACAGCGCGTGCATGAAGAGATGAAACTCCATCCGCTGCAAGAAGCCTTCGTGGAACATGGCGCGGTGCAGTGCGGATTCTGTATCCCTGGTCAAATTATGACCGCGTACGCACTCTTGAAGCGCAACCCGAATCCTGATAAAGAAGCGATTCGCTTTGCGTTGAAGGATACGCTCTGCCGCTGCGCGGGCTATCCCACCATCGAGAATGCCATCATCGCCGCCGCGGAGTCGCTGCGCTCAGGCGAGCCTGTCAAGAAGCCGACGCACATCCCCGATTCGATTCACAACCACAAATCGGTGGGACATTCACACCTGCGCCACGACGCGGTGGCAAAGGTCACAGGCGAAGCGATTTTCACCGACGACCTGAAATTCGACGGCATGTTATACGCCAAAGCCCGCCGCGCAATGGTTCCGCATGGAATCTTAAAGAAACTCGATGTATCCAAAGCCAAAGCGTTGAAGGGCGTGGTCGCGGTGATGACCGCAGAAGACATCCCAGGCGAAAAGACTCACGGCTTGGTGATTTACGACTGGCCCATCATGGTCGGCATTGGCGAACGTTCGCGCTATGTCGGTGACGCGGTGGCAATCGTCGCGGCGGAGACTCAAGACATCGCGGAGCAGGCGGTCAAACTCATCGAAGTCGAATTCGATTTGCAGCCCGTCGTCGCCAGCGCGGTGCAAGCAAGGGAAGAAGGTCAGCCGCAGTTGCATGAAAAAGGAAATTTGCTGAAGCACATCAAAGTCCGCAAGGGCGATATGGACAAAGGCTTCGCGGAATCCGATATTGTTCTTGAACACGTTTTCCACACCGCCGCCACCGACCACGCCTTCATCGAACCTGAGTGCAGCATTGCCGTGCCGACTCCCGAAGGTCGCATGGAAGTATATGTCGGCTCGCAGATTCCGTATCAGGATAAGACTCAAGTCGCGCGCGCGTTGGGCTGGGACGAGTCCCGCGTGCGAATCGTCGGTCAATTGATGGGCGGCGGATTCGGCGGCAAGGAAGACATCATGGGGCAGATTCATTCCGCGCTGCTGGCGAATGTCACGGGCAAGCCCGTCAAACTTTTATTCGACCGCCACGAAAGTTTAACCGTTCACCCCAAACGCCACGCGACTCAAATCCGCGTGAAGATTGGCGCGAAGAAAGATGGTCGCCTTGTGGCAGTGGAAAGCGAACTGTACGGCGATACGGGCGCGTATGCTTCGCTCGGCGAAAAGGTCTTGACCCGCGCCACGACTCACTCGGCGGGACCGTATGACATCGCGCACGTCCGCGCGGACTGCTACGCCATGTACACCAACAATCCGCCCGCGGGCGCGTTCCGCGG
>DZBA01000007.1:0-17219 GCA_022729775.1 Anaerolinea thermophila
GTCCGCGCAGAAGCAAGGCGGTGATGAAACTCAACCCCGCGGAGACTCTCAACCATCCCGAAACCGCGCGGCGTATCTTGATCGTATTGGGTGCGGCGATCCTGTTCTTTTTCGTCCACCATGTTTTGCACATCAAGCCGTCTCTGGTGGCGCTCAGCGCCGCAGCAGTTGCATTGCTTTGGGTGCAGCCTGATATCGAAGAAGTCTTAAAGAAAGTGGAATGGAGCGTGCTGCTCTTCTTCGGCGCGCTGTTCATCATGGTCGGCGGGTTGGAACATTCGGGCGCGTTGGAAATGATTGTTGGATTTTTTGAAGGCATATCGAACATGCCCCCAGTTTTGTTTGGCGTCCTCCTCATCTGGATCGTCGCGCTGCTTTCCGCCGTCGTGGATAACGTTCCCATCACCATCGCGCTGATTCCCGTCATCAAAGGACTCGGCGAAACGGGCATGGATATCGGTCCGCTGTGGTGGGCGCTGGCATTCGGCGCGGGCTTCGGCGGCACTGGCACGATCATCGGCTCCAGCGCGAATATTATCGTCGCCACGTTATCGGAAAAAACGCGCACGCCCATCACCTCCGCAATTTGGATCAAGCGCGGATTGCCCGTCATGCTGGTCACTTGCGCCATCGCCAGCGTTTTATATGCTATCATTTACCCATGGCTCTAAATCAAACGGAAGGAGAACGCAATGACAACGCCCAATGTTAATTTGCTCATTATGGCAATTATTCAGGAACAAGACCTGGATACAGCGACTACCATGCTGCAAGAAATAGGAGCAACACTCACCTACCTCTCCAGTTCAGGTGGTTTTTTAGGGAGGCGAAACGCCACGCTATTGATTGGCTTACCCGCTGAAAAGGAAGAGGATGCCCTGATTGCGCTGCATAACGCATGTAACCAGCGTATCGAATATATGACCCTTCCGCTCGAAGGCTCGCCCATGTCCATGCCCGCGCCCGTGCCTGTCACTGTCGGCGGCGCGACTGTGTTTGCCCTGCCCGTAGAAAGATTCGAGCAGATATAAAAAGATTTCACCACGTAGCACAGGAAGAATGTAAACAAGTAGACAGGTATACCTGCGTACTTGTTTACTTACACAAGGAGAAACCACCATGAAAATGATCATTATCATCATCAAAGACAACGATGCCGACATACTCACGCAAGCCTTCACCGCCGAAAATTTCCGCGTAACGCGCGTCGCTTCCACTGGCGGATTTTTACGCAGCGGAGTCGTTACCATGCTGCTCGGCGTGGAAGATGATCAAATCGAAGCCGCAATTCAAGTCGCGCGTAAATCGCTTCCCGCCAAAGGTCACGAAAAACGCGCCACGCTTTTCGTGGTTCCCGTCCAACACTTTGAACAGGTATAAAAATGAAAAAGCAACTTGTTGTGGCGGTGACAATATTGCTTGCTGTCACGCTTGCCTGTGAATTCACAGCGCCAGCCGCGCCCGCCCCGGCATCTGGCGTGGAAACCATTGTCGCCGCGACATTTCAAGCGCTGACCGCTCCCGCGCCCGCGACAGATTCCGCGCCGCAACCTTCCACCGGACTTTTACCGCGCGCGCTGTATTTCCTCAACAACGACAGCGCGAACATTGCGCAAGTCCACCGCCTCGAAAAAGATGGAAAGACGGTCAAGCAAATTACCTTTGAACCCGCGCCCGTTGAAAACTATGACGTTTCGCTGAAAGACGGCAGCGTGGCGTATATTTCAAATAACCAGTTATACCTTGTCAACGAAGATGGAAGCGCCCGCCGCGTATTAGTGGATGGCGGCGCGCTGGATGAAAACAACCCCTTTGTGTCGCTGGTCAGCAACCCTGTGTTTTCACCCAATGGAGAAACCATCGCATACGGGCATAAGGGCTTGAATTTTTATTCGCTCGTCACGGGACAATCCAACCGCGTCATCGAAAATCAAATTGACGACATCGGCAACGGGTTTCTCATTCCGCGCGAAATGTACTGGCCCGAGCAATACAGCGCGGATGGGACAAAACTCATCATCACACTTGGATATTATGAAGGCGCGTCCGCCGCGATTTATTATCCAGCGAGCAATGCCATTGTGCGGTTAAGCGGTGGGGAAGGCGCGCTCATCTGCTGCGGTGAAACCGAGTGGACGCCGGACTATTCCGCTTTTTATGCTGCCAGCCCAAGTTTTGGAATGTTTGCAGCAGGGCTTTGGCGCGTAGATGCGGCAAATGGCAAGGTGACAACTTTGCTTTCGGGCAGTTTTGAAGAAAACCCGTTACACCTCGCCGATGAGCCTTTCCTCGCGCCGGATGGGAACTTATATTACTTCTACGCTGTCGTACCCAATAATATGGATACCCCTGCCCGCCAGCCGTTGCAGTTGGTTCGTTCCGCGCCGGATGGCATCACAAACCAAACCGTCTTACGCCCTGAATCATACGCAAACATGAACGAGGCGCTCTGGGCGCCGGATGGGAGCTTTGTCATCGTGGCAATGGCGCAAATCCCGGATTCATATCAAGGCGGACTGGCGCAGCTGGTGTATACCGATGGAAGTAAAGGCACAATCTCGCTCGTCCCATACGTATCGAGAATAAAGTGGGGACGGTAATTATTAGAACACGACGCCAAACAAAATGAGGCGTCGTATTTTTGTTTTCCCAATGAATCTGTAACCAGAAAAACATCATTCAGGGAATACAATTCCATTAACAGAATATCGCCTTGCCAACTTTTGCCAACTTTTCCAGCCTTAACTCCATCTTTGGAAACCTGATTCTCCCTGAAAATATATGATGATGACTACACAACCATCCTCCCCCAACACCCCTGTTCGCATCCTTGTCGTGGATGACCATCCAAATACCGCAACCACACTGGCGCGCGCGCTTACTCAACTGGGAACGGGCGTTGAAGTCACTTCCGCCACAAGTGGTCATGACGCGCTCGAAAAAACCAAACACAGCGGCGTGGATATTCTGTTCACAGACATGATCATGCCCGAAATGACCGGGCTGGAATTGATCGAAAAGATGCAAAACCACCCTGGCGGGCGTCCTGCCTTTACGTATCTAGTCACAGCGTATGATGTCCCAGGGCTGAAAGTCACCGCGCACCGGTTAAAGGTTAACGAAGTGATTGTTAAACCTGTGCGCCCAGAGCGGATTTGTCAGATTGCCTCACGCGCAATGGAGGAAATGAAACACATCACGCACCCGCCCAAAGGCGCAGTGGCAAGCGCGGTCAAAAAATTAAAAATCCTCGTCGCAGATGACAGACCCGACAACGTCATCCTGTTGACGCGCTATCTTGAATATGAAGGTTATGAATGTGTCACCGCGCGCGACGGCGTGGAAGCGCTGGAAAAAACCCACGATGAATTGCCAGACCTGATTTTGTTGGATGTGGATATGCCGCACAAAGACGGATTCACGGTGTTGGAAGAAATCCGCGCGGATTCTGCTGTCAAGCATATTCCTGTCATCATTCTCACCGCCGCGCGATTGGATTCAGCCGATGTGCAATCGGGGTTGAATCTCGGCGCGGATGATTACGTCACCAAACCGTTTGACCGTCACGAGCTGATGGCGCGCATCCGCACCAAGCTGCGCGTCAAGCAGGCAGAGGATGTCATCCGCCGCCGCAACCGCGAGTTGAACCTGCTTCCCCAAATTGGCAAGGAACTCAGCGCGCGAGTAGATATCAAAGATGTTGCCAACATCCTGCTCAAACGCACAGTGGAAACGCTTGGGGCTGTACAGGGGAATATGATACTCTTTGCCACCGCCGATGAAGCGCAGCAAAATTTTGAAGTATCCATTTCGGCTGAACCATCCAAAATAGAAGTAGTGACACTCTCTGATGCGCTGTTGAAACACATCAACGAATCGAATGAAGGGCTGGTTATCGAAAGCGCGCTCAATAACCCACTTTGGGCAGCAGGTAAAGATTCGAACATCCACTCCGCGTTAATTGCTCCGCTGCATGGGCGCAAGGAATTGCTGGGCGTGCTAATCCTCACCCACGAGCAGGAAAACTATTTCAACATGGAACATCAGCTCCTGCTGCAAGCCATTGCAAGTCAGGCAGCCATTGCGGCAGAAAATGCGCGGTTGTATTCCACCATGGCGCAGGAACAAAAACGCCTTGCAGCCATTTTGAAATACGCGGCAGAAGCAATTCTGATGTTCGATGCGCAAGGCAAACTTGTCTTGTTGAACCCTGAAGGCGAGAAATTATTTACAAATTCGGCTGCCAACCTCAACCAACCTTTACCCAAAGGTCAAACCTGCGACGCGCTTTCACAAATGTTGGAAGATGCCCGCTCGCTGCATGGCGCAAAATCGGGCGAGGTAAAATGGGCAGACCAGCGCACCTTTAACGCGTTGATTACGCCCATTGAAGATGGCGGGCAGGTGGTCATTTTGCATGACGTGACGCGCTTCAAAGACCTGGAGCAGGTGAAGGATGAATTCATCGCCACTGCATCGCATGACTTAAAAAATCCGCTTACGACGATTTCCGGCTTCTGCACGTTAATGGGGCAAGCAGGACCACTCAACGAACAGCAAAAGGAATTTATCAACCGGATGCAATCTGCCGCGCAGACAATGAATGACATGGTGCAGAACATGATGTCGCTCTCGCAGCTGGATTTGAAAGCAGATCAACAGCGCGAGGCAGTGGACATGTCCGCATTGTTGAATGAAATCGCGGATGAATTCAAACCGCAAGCGGAGATGAAAAAGCAAGCGTTCGATTTCAATCCGCTCGAAGCGCCCGTCTCTTTACAAGGCGACCCAAAGCAGCTGCGCCAATTGCTGCGAAACCTGCTTGGTAACGCAGTCAAATATACGCCCGAAGGCGGCAGGATTTCACTCACAGCCAACACAACCGAATCACAAATTCACTTGAACGTGGAAGACAGCGGATACGGCATCCCCGCCGCTGACCTGCCCTTCATCTTCAATCGCTTTTACCGCGTCCGAAACGACCACGCAGAAAAAGTGGAAGGCAACGGGCTTGGGCTTGCCATTGTCAAATCTATTATAGAGCAGCACAACGGGCAAATCAGCGTGGAAAGCGAAGTGGATAAAGGCACGCGGTTTAGTGTTGCGTTGCCGATTTGAAATCCTAAAGAGAAAGCGCGTTAAATGACCTTATTCAATCAATATAAAAAATATATTTATAAAGCAAAAAAGGAACACAGTATGAAAAAGAAAAACTTACTTCTTGCCTTATCTGCAATGACTGTTATTGCTTTGCTGGCATCTTGCAGCGGAGCATCTCCTTCGAGCCAGCCGGCAACATTGCGATTAGCCTTCGATTATTGGCCAGGATATTACCCGGCGTTAATTGCCATTGAAAAAGGATATTTTGCGGAAGATAATTTAACCGTGACCGCTATCAAACCGGAAAACACGAATGCGCTCATGGCTGATTTTCTGGCGGGCAAATATGACATGATGGCGGTATCGCTTGGAGATGTGATCACGTTGACCCAGACGAATAGCGATATTTATTTCCTTCTGATCGCAGACGAATCAGCGGGCGCCGATGCTGTGCTTGCGAATAACACTATTCAATCCGTTGAAGACCTGCGTGGCAAGAGTATTGGCACCAATCTCGGCGGGTTTGGCGAATTTTTCATCTCAACGTACCTGAAATCCAAAGGGGTTCAGCCCTCCGAAGTAAGCTTAGTTCAGATGGACGCGGCTGAAGCACCTGCAAAATTAAAGAGTGGCGCATTGGATGCCGCTTCCACTTGGGAGCCTTACGTGAGTCAGGCTGTAAAAGACGGGAATAAAGTGCTCTTTACAAGCGCGGATACGCCGGGTTTGATCCCGGATGGAATTGTGATCCGCGGCGCGGTCGTGCGCGAAAAGCCGGAAGCGGTACAGGCTTTCGTCAAGAATTGGTTCCGCGCTGTAGACTACTGGAAGCAAAACCCGCAGGAAGGTAATGCCGCAGCCGCAAAACAATTGGGAATTGACCCATCTGAAATTTCACTGGAAGGCATCAAACTTCACGACCTGAAAAACAATCAAGCCTTATTCACCGACGATGGTTCCGCCACATCCATTTATCCCGTAGCCAAACTTTACGTGGATTTCTTCATCACCGCCGGGAAATTAACTACGCAACCGGATATCAAAAAATTGTTTAACACGGAATTTGTGCTAAAAGCGGCACAATAATCACACCTTATTGATTGTAGATGTCGAAACCGCAAAGTAAATAAAATCTGGTGGGTACTTTGCGGTTAAAGTAAAAAAGACATCAAGGAGTAATCTATGAATTCAGGCAAAAACACGTCTTCAAAAAGGTCGTCTCTGCAAACGAGGTTTCTTGTGTTGCTTCTGGCAACATCTCTGATACCCCTGATTCTGGTATCCATACGTGACATTTTGCAGACACAGACCGCGCTAACCAACGCAGCCAAAGTTTCCCTGCTTGCCAGCGCGGGTCAGACTGCCACCAGTCTGGATACGTTTGTCAAGAACACGCTGGATAGCGTCCGTGTTGAAGCGCAGTTCAAAATATTCATAGATTACCTTGCCTTGCCTACAAGCCAAAAAACGGGCAGTTCGCAGGAAGCCAATGCCAAAGACCTGCTTGCCCGCCTGAGAAACAAGGATACAGTTAACATTATTTCCTATGCTATTGTAGAAAGTAGTGGAAAGATATTGTTGGATACAGTTTCCGAGAATATCGGCAAGTCGGAGATGGGTGACGAATATTTTAAGAAGGTTACCCAAAGCCAATTACCGATTGTCACTGCTGTCACCTACGCTACCGACGGAACATCCAACATCCACTTTGCCAGTGTTATTAGAAATGAAAACGGGGATTTCGCTGGGATACTGAGAATTGAATACAATCCGTCCATTCTGCAGCAGATCGGCGCGCAAAACCTGCAATCTGCGGTGGTGGGGACGGATGTAATTTTGCTTGACGAATATAACATTCGAATGGCAGACATCGCGAACCCCGACTTGATACAAAAATCAATTATTCCACTTCCAACCGACAAATTTGACAAAGCCGTACAGGCTGGACATCTTTTATCTGGAATGCCAGCGGAACAACAATCCAGCAACCTGCCAGATCTTGAATTGGCGCTTACAAACAGCAACACAGAGCCTTTCTTTACCACGGATATATCCCCAAACAAATCCGGTACCGACACTGTCGCCGTTGCAAATATGCAAACGCAGCCATGGAAAGTCATTTACAGTCAGCCGACTGACGTACTATTATCTGAAGTTCAAAGACAAACATATACGAATGCATTTATCGTATTCGCTGTCGCCATTGCGCTCATATTTATCGCCCTGTTTTCAACCAGGTGGTTTACCGCTCCGATCATACAACTGACCAAGACGGCAAATACAGTTGCCCAAGGGAACCTGAACGAAAGATCAAACATCACCAGTTCTGACGAACTCGGTACACTGGCTAGCGCATTCAACGACATGACTGGTCGCTTACAGGAAACGCTCGGCACACTGGAAATCCGCGTGGAAGAACGCACGCAAGCCCTCGCAACAGTGGCGGATATCGGAACTGCAACCTCGACCATCATGGATGTGGACAAGCTGCTCTACGCGGTGGTTGAACTCTCAAAAGAACGTTTTAATTTGTATCACTCTCATATTTACCTGCTTGATGACACCGGCGAAAATTTGGTGTTAGCGGCGGGCGCGGGCGAGCCGGGGCGCGTCATGGTTTCGGAAGGGCGCTCGATCTCCCTCTCGCGCGAACAATCGCTTGTGGCGCGTGCTGCGCGCGAAAGACGCGGCGTTACCATCAATGATGTTACCCAAGCGCCGGACTTCCTGCCCAACCCACTGCTTCCCGAAACACGCTCTGAGCTGGCTGTGCCGATGATTGTCGGCAACAAAGTCATAGGCGTATTCGACATTCAATCCGACCAGATTGGACGCTTCACAGAATCAGACGTCAATATTCAAACCACGCTGGCGGCGCAAATTGGCGTTTCAATGCAAAACGCGAAACAAGTGCAGCGTTCCATTACGCTCGCCGCAGAACTTTCGGGCTTCCAAAATGCAGTTTCAGAAGCCGCCATCATCGCCACCACAGACGTCAGCGGTAAGATTGATATGGTCAACCAAAAATTGATTGACATTTCCAAATACTCGCGCGAGGAATTAATCGGTCAGGATCACCGTATGTTGAACTCTGGTTATCACCCCAAAGAATTCATCCGCGACCTGTGGGTAACCATCGCCAACGGCAGGGTATGGCGTAATGAAATCAAAAACAAAGCAAAGGATGGCAGTTTCTACTGGGTAGACACCACCATTGCCCCAATCCTTAACGAACAAGGCAAACCCGTCAAATACGTTGCCATCCGCTTCGATATTACACAGCGTAAAGAATTTGAACTCGAAGCAACAAAACGCGCCGCGCACGTACAAGCGCTGGACAACATCACCCAGAAGATTCAAAGCGCCACCAAGATAGAAACCGCGCTGCAAATCGCCGCGCGCGAGCTGGGTCACGCCCTGGGCATGAAACCCACCTCGGTTTCCATTGATCAGGAAGCCCTATCCGGCGAACGCAAAGCCGACTCATGATGATGGAGTAGATTATGAATCAAACATTCACAAATTCCACAAATCCTGTTGAAAAACAATTCGGCTTTTGGGCAAGGATACCGCTCAGACAAAAACTATTGGCAGGCTTTGGCTTGTTGTTTGTCTTTGCGCTGATCATTGCCGTCATCGCCTTATACGGCTTGAACCAGGTACAGGCGCAATACGAAGACGCGCTGGAACAAGGCGTGGAAATGCGCCGCCTCTCCGCCTTGCTAAACAGCGAACTCCTCACTGCCCGTCGTAACGAAAAGAACTTCCTCTTGCGCTGGCGTTTAGAAGGGTTTGAAAAGGCGTACGTAAACTATATTACGCCTTACCTTCAAAACATCGCCACCATGCGCGGACAAATCAACAGCCTGGCGCCGTTTGCCTCTGTTATAGAAACTGCTGAAACCGGCGGATATACCAAAGCGCAATATGAAGCCGACCTTGCTACGCTTAACCATCACATAGATACATACGAAACAAGCGTCAAAAACCTTGTCGCGGCAATTAGTCAAAAAGGCTCGATAGATACCGGCTTCGAGGGCGAATTCCGCACGGCAGCCCAATCTATCGCGGATAAAATTTCAGACCGCTCCGGGTTGGAAGATATTGAAATCACATATCTTCAAATCCGCCGCGCAGAAAAAGATTATCTGGAACGCGGCGCGAGCGGCTATGTTTATGTGGAAGAAGTAAAGACCCTCGTCGTCTTGTTCAAAGTTCAAGTCACCGAAAGTGAGTTAATTCAGCCAAAGGAAAAAGAAGAACTGCGCGCGCTTGCCAACAAATACCAGAGCGCTTTCGATAATCTGGTCAAGTTGGATCAAGAAATCGAGATTCATAACTCCGAGTTGATTAACGCCTCTCGCGCGGTAGAACCATTAGCTGAAAAAATCACCAACACCGGAGCGCAATTGGGCGCGGAAAAGACAGCGCAGGCGCGAAGCCTCAGCAACCAAATCATCACCATTACGGTTATCATCGTTATTGCGGTGCTGGGCATTTCCATGCTGCTGGCTTTCACCATCTCGCGGCAGATATCAGCCCCTATCGTCGCGCTAACCCATACCGCGCAGGAAATTTCACTCGGCAAGTTCGAGACGCAAGCCGACGTCATATCATCAGATGAAATTGGCGTACTGGCAGGCACATTCAATGCAATGACCGCCCGCTTGCGAGACACACTGGAGACCCTAAACCAACGCGCTACGCAGCTCGCAACGGTGGCAAAAATCAGCACAGGCACAGCCACCATTCGAGACACGTATCAAATGCTTTTATCGGCAGTTCAATTGACCCAGCGCGGCTTCAACCTGTATCACGCGCACGTATTTACATACAACAAAGACGACGAACAATTGCACATCGTAGCCTGCGGTTACAAGGAAGGCGACGAACACGAAGGCACGCACGGCACAACTGCCATTCCACTGAAGCAGGAACAATCGCTTGTGGCGCGCGCAGGACGCACGCGAAAGCCGGTCATCGTCAACGATGTGCGCAGCGATCCAGGCTGGCTGCCCAATCCGCTGCTGCCGGATACGCGCGCGGAGTTAGCCGTCCCCATGGTAGTCGGTGATGAACTCATGGGCGTGTTGGACGTGCAAGCCGACCATATAAACGCCTTCGATGATGAAGACGCCAATATTCAAATGACGCTTGCCGCCCAAATTGCCACCGCGCTTCAAAACACGCTTTCATACAGCAGCGCAAAGTCACAGGCTGACCTCGAAATGATGGTCAATACCATCGGTCAAAAAATACAGCGCGCGGGGACGCTGGAAGACACCTTGCAAATTGCCGTCCGCGAGCTGGGACTCGCGCTCGGCGCTTCGCGCGTCAAGGCAAACATTCAATCTGCCCGACAGGAATCTGCCAATGACAACAAAAACTAATCCCGAAATTTTGGCGCACAGGAGTTCCACAATGAACAAACGTGTCCTTCGCATTTTTTCCACGCTCATCCTGCTTGCTGTTTTACTCAGCGCATGCGCAAAAAACACATATTCAGCGCCCCACCCACCGCTTGCCATCGGCTGGAGTTTATATCCGGGCTGGTATCCATTGGTCATCGCGGAAAAACAAGGACTCTTCGAAAAGCATGGCGTGGAAGTGGAACTCGTCTTCTACAAAACTTACAAAGAAACCACCCCGCCGCTTGCCTCGGGCTTGGTGGATGGCGCCGCGATTGTATTAGGCGACGCCCTGTTCGACGATATAGCCGAAGATATAAAAATAACGTTGATTACAGATAACTCTCATGGCGCTGACCAATTGATTGCGTCGCCAAGCGTTAACTTAAACGCCGCAGGTTTGCAAGGCAAACGGATTGGCGTGGTCACCGGTACCTTTGGCGGTTTGCTCGCGCGCGAAATGCTTGCTTCTTACGGAATAAAAGCATCGGATGTTAAGTTTGTGGAAGTGCAACCCGAGAAAATTCCCGGCGCGTTACCGGATTATATTGACATCGGACACACATTCGAACCATTCGCGTCTGAAGCGCGCGCAAAGGGAAACAAGGTCATCTTCGACAGCAGCGAAGTGCCCGGCTTGATTGTGGACGTCATCGCCTTCCGCAAGACCGTCCTTAAGGAGCGTCCGGAAGATGTGCGAAACTTCATCAACGCCTGGTTTGACGCGGTAGCATATTGGCAGGCAAACCCCGCACAGGGCAACCAAATCATTGCCGACGCAACCGGACAGGACGTGAAGGGCATCAGCGCCGAAGGAATTAAGTTCTTCGACCGCGAAGCTAACCTCGCCGCTTTTCAACCCGGCACGGATAGAAATTCCGTCTTATATACCGCGCAAATTGACATGGATTACCTAATCAACCTCGGCTTGGTTACGCACCCGACAGATATCAACGCAATATTAGACCCCTCGTACCTGAGATAAAAAGCGCGAAGCGTTTTGAAAAATGGAGCAAAGTCTATGAACAACTTAAAAAGCTCGCCATCTGATACAGTCAATCAACAAACGGAAGAGCCACAAGGCGCGCTGGCATTGCGCACCGCATGGGTCATGTTCGCCGCCAGCGTGACATTGGTTATCCTGTACGCTATTCTCGCGTGGCAAATGCAAGCATGGCAAATGGCAGCCCTAACGGGATTAATCGTCGCGTATGGCGCGGGCGCATTTGCAGGGATACGCTATATTCAAAACAAGCGCGCAGACACAGGGCTATGGATCATCATTATCGGTATGTATCTGGTATTTCCCGGCGCGACCTTATTAATTGCGGATATTGGCGTCATCTTCGCGCTTGCCTGCGTAATTCTCACTTATGTAGTATCAAGAAATTTACCGGAAGAGCAATCCGCGCGGGCGGTTTACATCAGTCTTGGCGCGGCTGCTTTAACCGTTGTGCTGCACTTTCTGAATCTGAGTTACCGTCTCACCGTTCCCGTCCTGCAAACTGTCATTCCTGCCATCACAGCATTGATTGTTTTAGTTGCCAGTTACTTTTTTATTAGCCAATCATGGAACAAAAGCAGCCTTCGCAACAAACTCATCACCATCATGCTTGTGGTCGCGTTGATACCGCTGGCAATCATTACATTCTTGAGCGACAGAAGCACGCGCGCGTCCCTAACCGACGATGCCAACGAAAAACTTCGCGCTGCCGCCATATCTGTATCGAGCGAATTGGACTCCTTCATCTTATCGAGTTTGGATACAGCCCGGTATCAGGCGCATCTCCCCGCTGTGGTGAACTTTATGAGCATGCCGCCGGAAAAACGCGCGGGCAGCGCAAAAGAAACCAACTTGACAAACTTCTTGCTTGCCGCGTCTTATGAAGACCCTGTCTACATTACCTCTATCGCGGTGTTAGATGAAAAAGGAATCACGCTGGCGGACACTTCCGTAGCGGATATTGGCTCCTCGCGCGCCAGCCGCGAATACTTCAAGCAAGCCACTTCCACTGGTTTGCCTTACGCGTCCGGCGTAGAATATGACCAGGTGACAAAGAGTGCCTCGCTTTACTTTGCGGCGCCCATCACCAACGCCGATGGAAAAATAGTCGGCGTGTTCCGCATCCGTTATGCCGCTGCCATTTTACAAGAAATTCTCACGCAAAAAGCGGGCTTAGTCGGTGAGGCTTCTTTTGCCGTGTTGTTGGACAAAAACTACATCCGCCTTGCGCACGGCACCGCGCGCGAGCTCGTACACAAATCCGTTGTGCCATTGGACGCCGCAAAATTGGCAACCCTGCAAGAGCAGCGCCTTATGCCTCCTGGCACATCAGAGGAGTTATCCACAAATATTGCGCGCTTTGCAAAAGGGCTGGATAATTACAAAGAAACCCCCTTCTTCGAGGCGGAACTTCACGCGACAGGCATAAAAAATATTGACCAGGTGGCGGTGGTTGAATCGAACATACAACCCTGGCTGGTTGTATTCGCCCAACCGCAGGAAATCTTCCTGCAGCCCATTAACGCGCAAACGCAAGCCAGCGTCATCGTCGCCTTAGTAATTGCATTGGGCGTCGGCATCTTTGGCTTGTTCGTAGCACAATCGTTGTCCGGTCCCATCGTGCGCTTGACAGAAACAGCGGAAGAAATCGCCAAAGGCGATATCAACATCCAAGCCAAAGTTGAATCAGGCGATGAAATCGGCGCGCTGGCGACGACCTTCAACCGCATGACTCAGCAGCTGCGCGACTTCATCGGCACGCTGGAATCGCGCGTGGCAGAACGTACCCGCAACCTTGAGCTCGCGGCAGAGGTCGGGCGCACCGTTTCGCAAGTGCGCGCGCTCAATGTCATGCTCACAGACGCAGCAGAAATCATCCGCGCGCAATTCAACTTGTATTACACGCAGGTGTATCTCATCAACCCCAGCCAGACTGCCCTCCTCCTCAAAGCAGGCACAGGACATGTGGGCGCAGAATTGTTAAAGCGAAACCACCAACTCGTCTTAAATACCAACTCCATCAACGGGCGCGCAGCCGTCGAGAGGAAATCAGTCGTCATCTCAGATACAGCCGCAAGCGGCACATTCAAACCCAATCCCCTGCTGCCCGATACGCGCTCTGAAATGGCAGTGCCGCTTCTCGTAGGCGACCGCGTGGTAGGCGTGTTGGATATGCAGAGCATAGTCCCCGGCTCGCTCAGCCAGGATGTATTGCCCGCGTTTGAAGCGCTGGCTGGTCAGTTTGCCATCGCCATTCAAAATGCAACCTTATTGGATGAGACCGAACAAGCCCGCGCCGAAGTGGAAGCGCAAGCCCGCCGCCTCTCGCGCGCCAATTATCATGATTATCTGGATGCTATTCACCTGCCCGAAGAGACAGGCTATGTCTTCCAAAACAATACCGTCACCCCGCTGACAGTAGCAGACGGAAATGCCGAAGAAAACAGCAGCGCCATTGTTGCGCCCATCTCGGTCACGGGCGAGTCGCTTGGAAATCTGGTCGTGGAATTGGGCGCCGCGTCACCGCTTGTCAAAACCGACGAACTGGTCACTGCCATTGCGCGTCAAGTAGCGGAACATATTGAAAGCCTGCGCCTGCTCGAAACAGCGGAACGTTACCGCGCCGAAGCAGAAGAATCCTCACGCCGTACCACCCGTGAAGGCTGGCAGGAATACATCGAAACGAAAAAAAGCGGCGCGCTGGGGTACTTATACAACCTGACAGAGGTAAAGCAAAAAGATGCCTCGTTGCCAGATGAAACAGAAGGCGTTGAATTACCCCTGAAAGTACGCGGCGAGAAAATAGGCAACCTTTCAATTCACAACATCAACCCGGGCGACAGCGAATCAATCGAACTTGCCAACGCAGTGGCAGAACGTCTTTCAGCCCACATCGAAAACCTGCGCCTATCACAGCAAACAATGGAAAGAGCGCAGCGCGAGCAAATCCTGCGTCAGGTTACAAGCGCGGTGCGCGGTTCAACCGACCCGGAAATCATCATCCGCACCGCTGTGCGCGAGCTGGGCAGCATCTTTGGACGCAACACAATGATCCAAATCAAGACCCAGGAAAGCAAAGAACCTTCGGTCCCGGGTAACGGAAATCAAACACCCACCGTAACAGACCAAGTGACAGAAGCGTAATTGGAGGCTAACCATGACTAATTCACAAAACACACCCATGGAAAACAGCGAGCTCTTTTGCGCGTACTATGAAAGAACATCCGACGCCATATTGATTATAGAAAACGGCGTATTTACAAATTGTAATCAAGCGGCAATGAAGATGCTGCGCGCGACAGATAAAAACCAAATCCTTTCGCTTTCGCCCTCCAAGATATCCCCCGAACGCCAGCTCGATGGCAGGCTATCTTCAGAAAAAGGGGAAGAGGTTATTCGCGCTGCGCTTGCAGGGACCGACAGTTATCGCTTTGAATGGACGCATCGCCGTATGGACGGCGAAGACTTCCCCGCTGAGGTGTTTTTCACGCCCATCGCAGATGGAACACGCCAGATCATCCATGCAATCATACGCGACATCACCAAGCGCAAACAATCTGAATCTGAGATCAAATATCTAGCCTCGTTTGTTGAAACAGCAAATGAAGCCATCATGAGCGTCACCATGAAAGGCGAAATCGTCGCATGGAACGCCGCCGCAGAACGGTTGTTTGGATACAGCAAAGAAGATATTATTGGCAAGCCGGTGGTCACCCTCTCGCCGCCGGAAGTGATGGACCAAGCCCGCATCTTTCTACAAAAGTTGGGACGCGGTGAAAGTATTCCCCCAGTTGAAACAATACGGTTAGCCAAAGATGGGCGCCGCGTTAACGTATTGATTAGCGCGACTCCAATTAAAAATGAAGCCGGAGAAGTTGTCCGCTTTAATGGGGTGATGAGCGACATCACCGCGCGTAAACTGGCGGAGCAATCCACCCACGAAAGTGAAGAACGCTTCCGCACCATTTACGACAACACAACCGTCGGCTTATATCGCACCACGCCGGATGGACGCATCTTGATGCTCAACCCGGCTGGCGTTCGCATGTTGGGATTTGAATCTTTCGAAGAAATTGCCGCGCGAAATTTGGAAGAAGCCGGATTCGAGGTGGAAGACCCGCGCGCGGAGTTTCGAGAGCAACTCGATCGCGATGGCGTCATCAACGGGTTAGAAAGTATCTGGGTGAGAAAAGACGGCACAGACATTTACGTCCGCGAGAGCGCAAAAGCAATCCGCGATGAGAATGGAAAAATCTTATACTACGACGGCAGTTTTGAAGACATCACCGACCGCAAACAAGCCGAAACCGAATTGCTGCGTCTAAAAAGCGCGGTGGAACAATCTGGCGACGGCATTGCCATTACCGATATGGATGGTAATTTGTTATACGCCAACCCTGCATGGGCTGAAATGCACGGCTACTCGCTGGAAGAAATCAAAGGAAAACATTTGAGCATCTTCCACACCGAAGAGCAAATAAAAAACGAAGTCATACCATTCAATGACGCGGTGATGGCTTTCGGCAAAAGCACAGGCGAAATTGGACATGTCCGCAAAGATGGGTCAACCTTCCCCGCGTTGATGACATCCACCGTTCGTCTGGATGAAAAAGGTCGCCGCGTTGGATTGATTGGCACAGCCCGCGATGTTTCTGAAAGCAAAAAATCCGAAGCGCGCTTGCAAGAATCAGAAAAAAGCCTGCGCAGCATCGTCGAGGCGCTGCCAATTGGCATGTATTTCTACCGCATCGAGGAAGATGACCGCCTAGTATTAGTGGGCGCAAACTCCACAGCAGACCAGTTGACAGACACGCAGAATCGCTTGCTGTTTGGCAAAACCATCGAAGAAGCATTCCCCATGCTGGCTGAGACAGAAATTCCCACACGCTACCGCGAAGCCGCCAAAAATGGAACTGCCTGGTCAACAGAGCAGGTCGCCTATCAAGAAGGCGAAATCAACGGCGCGTTTGAAGTGTACGCCTTCCCCACCACGCCCAACAACATGGCGGTCGCATTCCTCAACGTCACAGACCGTTTGAAAACGCTCGCGCAAGTCCAAAAGAGCGAGGAACGCTTCCGCACCATTGCCGACTTCACATACGACTGGGAATATTGGCTTGCCCCAGATGGAAAATACAACTACATCTCGCCATCCTGCGAGCGCATCAGCGGATACAAACCCACAGACTTTGAATCAGACCTCGAACTATTTGCAAAGATCGTCGCCCCAGAAAGCCAAGAAGAATGGGAAGAACACGCCCGCATTTATCATGGCGCGCACAGCTTCGAGGTCGGCGAAGTAAACTTAAAAATTACAACCAGCGAAGGCGAGACCCGCTGGATCGGTCACGTCTGTCAGGCAGTCCACGATGAAAAAGGCAACTGGCAGGGACGCCGCGCCAACAACCGCGATATTACCAAACGCATTCAACTAGAACATGAAGTGCAGGAATCGCTGAAACGCCGCGAACTTCAAGTGGAAGTTTCCACGCAGGTATCCCAATACATCGCGGCAGCCGCAGACATGGGCGACCTGTACAAGCGCGTGGTGAGCCAAGTCAAAGAACAATTTAACTACTACCACACGCAAATCCTTCGGTATGACACGGCAGAAAACGCGGTTGTATTGATTGCAGGGTATGGCGAAACCGGCGCGAAAATGCTCGCGGGCGGACACCGCCTGCCAATGGGCATCGGCTTGATTGGCA
>DZBA01000007.1:17229-24823 GCA_022729775.1 Anaerolinea thermophila
CCGCCGCAACAGGCGAGACCATCCTCCGCCCAGATTTGAGCGACGACCCCGACTGGCAGCCCAACCCCCTCCTGCCTGACACCAAAGGTGAAATCGCGGTTCCCATCAAATTAGGAGATACCATTCTCGGCGTGCTGGATGTGCAAAGCAGCACGGCAAACGCGCTCGGCGCAGATGACCAACTCGCGCTCGAAGGCTTGTGCGGTCAGATTGCCTCCGCCATCGAAAGTACCCGCCTGCGCCAAGAGACCAATGAACGCATCGAAGAAATCAACCGCCTCTACCGCGCCATGAGCCGCGAAAGTTGGCAGGAGTATCGTCAAACAGAAAACCTGCCCACAGGCTTTATGTTCGACCAGACAGGCATCGTACCTATTCAAGAACAGACTGAGCAACTAAAAAATCTTCTCTTCCACCCCATTACCGTTCCAGGCGGAGAGACGGTCGGAACCCTTGCCATTCCTGAAGACCCAAGCCACCCATTATCTCCTGAAGATCGCATCTTGGTGCAACAAATCTCTGACCAAATTGCGCTTGCATTGGAAAGCGCCCGGTTGTTCTCACAAACACAAACCGCGCTGGCGCAGACAGAAAAACTATCGAGCGCGGGCTTGCGTTTTGCCCAGGCAGTGGACTTGCAAGAGCTGGTACAAATTGCCACCGAGACGTTGGGCATTCCCCAAATCAACCGCGCTATTCTCGAAACATTTACCTATAATTCAGAAAATAAAGTCGAGAACATGGATGTTGTCGCAAACTGGTGGAACGGCAGCAGTAATGAACCCACCAAAGTTGGAATGCGCTACACAGCCGAAACATTACCACTCATGCAACTATTCATCAGCCCCTCGCCGATCTTCATCAAAGATACATTTAAGGATGAACGCATTGACAGCGTAAGCATGGAAATTGTCAAATACCGCAACATTCGCGCTGTTGCCGTGCTTCCGCTATATCTGGGCGCGCAGCAAATCGGCGTGCTGCTGCTCGAATCTGAAACACCCTACAATTTCACGCAGGACGAAGTTCGATTGTTTACCGCGATGGGTCCGCAAATCTCCACCGTGTTGGAAAACCGCCGTCAATTTGAACGCGCGCAAAAACAGGCAGAACGCGAAGCGCGGCTGAACATCATCAGCCAGAAAATTCAAGGCGCCACCACCGTAGACGCAGTGCTGCAAATCGCCGCGCGCGAGCTGGGTCACGCCCTGGGCGCGCCCATGACCATTGCCCAATTAAGCATGAAAGACAAGAAATAACGGCAGGCTCAGGAGAAATTCGCTATGTCCCCTGAAGATAAATCGCAAAAACGGGTTGAGAAGCTCTTCTCTGAACTGGAGCAGATTGCAAACCAGCCGCCTGCTGCCGGTGGGAGTCAACCCGGTAAAAACATGCCGCCGCCCATCATTGGCGACACGCCTGCCTCCCCACTGGTGAGCGAAAACACAACCGGCGTCAGCGCTGAAATTGACGCTCTCGTTCAACGCATCATTGACCTCGAGGCTCAATTGGAAAAAAGCGAAATGCGCGCGGTGATGGCTGAGGTAAAACTCACCGCTGAAAAGGAAACGCAATCGCAGGAGCAGCAGGTACAGCTCGCCTCCACCATTATTTATGAGAAGGAAAAAGTCGGCTACGCCTATCGCGGCGAAAATGTACAGTCCATTCAATCCATCCAACTTCCATCGGAAGAATTGTATCAGGTAGTGAAAACCCCTCTCACAGCCAGCGGCGAAGTGATTGGCGAAATTAAGGTTACACCTCCGGAAAAAAATAATTGGACAGAGGAAGAAGAAAGGCTTACAAACGCCGTTGCGCAGCAAGCCTCGCTACAAATTCAAAACCTGCGCCTGCTTGCCGCCACAGAACGCGCGCGCGCCGAGGCGCAAGCCGCCACGCGCCAGTTCACCCATGAAAACTGGGAAGCCTTCCTCGATGGCATCCGCAACAGCGAACGCATCGGCTATCAATATGACCAAGCCGCGGTAGAGCCATTTATGGCGCTTGCCCCCGCCGAACATGATTACCGCGAAACCGTGCAGGTATTGGATGAACACATCGGCAACCTTTTTATCAAAGCCGCCCCAACCCACCCGCTGACCGATGAAGACAAGACAATGATTTCTTCCATTGCGCGGCAAATTTCACAACAGGTGGAAAGTTTACGCCTGCTCGCAGACGCCTCTCGCGCGCGCGCCGACGCAGAAGAAGCCACGCGCCGCCTCAGCCGTGAAAGCTGGCAATCATACGCCCAGCGCGCGCAAACCACGCTGGGATACATCTATGATTCCATGCAGGTCACGCCGCTTAAAGAATCAAGCAATATTGAAAACATCAGTTTTGTCCAGCCGCTGACCGTGCGCGGCGAAGCCATTGGGCAAATTGCCATGGCAAATATGGAAAATGTCAGCAAGGAAGCAGCGGAACTGACAGAAGCCATTGCAGAACGTGTCAGCGCGCAACTGGAACGCCTGCGCCTTACGGAAGAAATCGAAAAACGCGCGGCGGAACTCGCCACAGTTGCCACACTTTCCACCGCAACATCCACCGTGTTGAACCCGGAAGAACTGCTGCAACAGGTGGTGAATCTCACCAAAGAAAGATTCAACCTATATCATGTGCAAGTCTATCTTGCGGATGATTCATGGCATACCCTTTTGCTGACGGCAGGCTCTGGCGACACCGGCAAGCAGATGATTATGTCTGGCAGCGCAATTCCAATGGGCAAAAAGGAATTATTGATTTCACGCGCGGCGCTAGAACGCAAGGCGCTCATCAGCAATGACGTGCGCAAAGAAGCCAGTTATCAGGTCAACCCCATCCTGCCTGATACGCGCTCTGAAATGGCAATTCCCATGATCTCAGGCGACAAGGTGCTGGGCATCTTTAATGTGCAATCTGACATCGTGGGGTATTTCAGCGAAGAAGACGCGAACATCTACACCACGCTGGCAACCCAAGTGGGCGTCTCGCTGCAAAATGCGCGCTTGTACGCGGAACAGTCTGAAACCGTCGCCCAGTTGCGCGAGCTTGACCGCCTAAAGTCCTCCTTCCTTGCGAATATGTCGCATGAATTACGCACGCCGCTCAACTCCATCCTCGGCTTTGCTGACGTGATGCTCGAAGAGCTCGATGGTCCGCTGACAGACAACATGCGAAACGACCTCGGGCTGATTTACAAAAACGGTCAACACCTGCTGCATCTCATCAATGACGTGCTAGACATGGCAAAGATCGAATCTGGCAAGATGAACCTCAATGTCGAAAAATTCAACCTGCAAGAGATCATTGAAGAAGTCACCAGCATCACTGCCCCGCTCGCCAGTGAAAAGAACCTTTCGCTTTTTATCGAAAGAGATTCCGACCACGAAGTAGATATATATGCTGATAAAATCCGCATACGCCAGGTGATGATCAACCTAATCAACAATGCCATCAAATTCACCGAAAAAGGTAAAATATCCATCCACGCAATGCGCGAGGATAATCACGTGCTAATCAGCGTCAAAGATACCGGTATCGGCATCCCGCATGACCAGCTTGAATCGGTCTTTCAGGAATTCACGCAGGTAGATACCTCCACCACGCGCAAAGTTGGCGGCACAGGTTTGGGGTTGCCCATCAGCCGCCGCTTGATTGAAATGCACGGCGGACGCCTGTGGGCTGAAAGCACCGGCGTAAACGGAGAAGGCTCGATCTTCTACGTTTTCCTGCCCATTGAAGCGAAAATCAAAGAAGAAACCGAAAAAGCAAAAAAGGTAAAATAAGTCATGGCAAAACCAAAAACCCTAGAGTGCGCGCTATGCGGCAACCAGCAACCATACGAAGCTTTTGTCCCGGCTGTTTGTAAAAAATGCAATTCGCTATGGCTCGAAGCAAAGTACGATTATGAAAACTTCAAGCGTAACATCCTGCGCGGACTTCCCACGCGCCCCAACAACTTATGGCGCTTCCATGATGTACTGCCGCTGGAAAACCCCTCCGCGCTGGATTTGTACCCCGCAGGCGGAACTCCGCTCTGGTTGTCACAGCGTTTTGCCACTCAGTTTGGTCATGACCATGTATACTTCAAAGATGAGCGTTACGGACCCACCAGCTCATTCAAGGACAGGCAAGCCGCTGTTGCAGTGGCAGCCATGAACGAGAACGGAATCCGCGAAGCCGTAATTGCCTCTACAGGGAACGCGGCGGTTGCCTATGCGGCAGCCTGCGCGCGCGGCGGCATCAAACTTTGGGTGTTCATGACCAGCCTCGTCCCGCAGGAAAAACTGCGCGAGGCGGCGCTCTTCGGCGCGGAGGTAATTCGCGTCAGTGGAAATTACGACCAGACCAAGCAAATCGCGAGTCAATTTGCCCAACGTCGTCACCTGCATTTGGATCGCGGCGCAAGCTCCATCCCCGCGCGTGAATCCATGAAGACCATCTCGTATGAAATCGTGGAGCAGCTCGGCTGGCGCGCGCCCGATTGGTACATCCAAGCCGTCAGCGGCGGAATGGGACCGCTGGGCGTGTACGAAGGCTTCAAAGAGATGTACGACATGGGCTTAATTAGCCGCATCCCCAAAATTGCCATCATCCAAGCCGAGGGATGCTCGCCAATGGTGCAAGCTTTCAAAGCGGGCAAGGATGTCGCAGAGCCAGTCGTGCCGGATACGCGCATCATCATCCTTTCCACCGGCGACCCCGGAAAAACTTACACATACCTTTACGGCATCCTCAAAAAATATGGCGGCACAATGGAATCTGTCACCGATGCTGAGGCGTTCGACGCAATGCGCGCGCTTGCAAAAAGCGAAGGCATGGCTGTCGAGCCGGCAACAGCAGTTGCTTATGCCGGCTTGCAGAAAATGCTGGTGCAAAAAATCATCAGCAAGGACGAAACAGTGGTGGTCAACTGCACCGGGCATACCTTCCCGGTCGAAAAACACGTGCTTGGCGACCAATGGGCTGTGGATGTTCACCTTAGCAAAGACCAATCCCCTGCCCCGCAGGAAGGTTTGCAAGCCGCGCTGGAAAACCTCGATGAAAAAGCAACCACTGTTTTACTGGTGGACGATAACTCCGATGACGCGCTGCTCATCCGCAGATTGCTGGAAGGAAAGAAGTCATACCGCGTGTATCACGCAAAAGACGGTTGGGAAGGTTTGGCAATGGCGCGCCAACACCTGCCTGACCTGATTGTTAGCGACTTGACCATGCCCGGTATTGACGGGTTCGGGTTTGTCGAGGAACTCAAACTCGACCCGCGCACGAAAGATATTCCCGTAGTCGTGGTCAGCGCAAAAGACATCACCGACGATGAACGCAAACGCTTGAACGGTCATATTGAAGCCTTGTATCAAAAAGGCTCGCTGCCAACGCGAAAGTTCGTGGATAAAGTGATTAATGTTATCGAAGATAAAAACGGCGCCTAGAGGAGACCAAATATGGGTTACAACATTCTATACATCGAAGACAATCCAGATAACATGATGCTCGTCAAACGCGCGTTGGAAGCGCGTGGTTACAAGCTATTACAAGCCATGCGAGGCGAAGAAGGCGTTGAAGTTGCAGAAGCGGAAGAAGTAGACCTGATTCTGTTAGATATCAACCTGCCCGACATTGACGGGTATGAAGTAGCGCGCAGAATTCGCGGCAGCCAGAAGAAACATTCGCTTTCCTATTTGCCAATCATCGCAGTCACCGCCAACGCGCTCAAAGGCGACGCGGAAAAAGCGCTCTCTGCCGGCTGCGATGTCTACATGTCCAAGCCAATCAACATCCGCGAGTTATGGGCGCGCGTGGAAGCATTTGTCCCATCCCCGCAAAATAAATAAAGCAAGCAAGCAGTAATGTTGAAAAACGCTGCAACAGTCAACGCCGCCGCCGCTGGGGAAGCATAATATGGAAGAGTCTTTCATCGCAAGATTTTGGAATGGGATATTGAACGTCCCCTCTGCCGACCCCGATGATGCGCGGCGGCGCAAGATGTTAAACATCCTGCTCCTGTGGACGATTGCGGCGACCATTGCATTTATTTTATACATCTTTTCCTATATCACGCTTAATTTCAACAGCCTTACCAGTCACCAACAAAGCGACATCGTCACTTTGACGTATGCCAATATTGGTTTATTGGTTGGCGCAGCATTGTTTTATATCATCAACCGGTTTGTTTCCGGTTGGCTTGCAAGCGTTTTATTTTTGGTGTTCTTAGTTGTCACCCTCTCATTCAGCGACGTCCCCAGTGAACTGGTAAATGGCAGGGCGTTGTTCGCTTATATCATTCCCATCGTCATGGCAAGTATGTTATTGAAGCCGGGCGCAAGTTTTATATTTGCGGGGTTAGGCGCGCTGGCAGTGCAAATCGTCGCCTATTATGGGAACTGCGAGCCAAATCTGCCAGCCATTATCGGATTTTTTTTCATAGCCTTCCTGACATGGCTTTCCTCGCGCACGCTGGAAAAAGCGCTAGAAGAACTTCGAAGAATAAATGCCGACCTCGATAAAGAAGTTACAAAACGCACTTCAGACCTTGCGGAGGCGCTTACCCGCGAGCGAATCGAAGCGCGGCGCAATCAGGCAATCCTCAACTCGATTGCAGACGGCGTAGCCGTGTTCAACGATAAGAGCGCCGCCATTCTTATCAACCCAACCTTGAGGGATTTTATGGGTTCGCCGCAGCCCGGTATCACGCTAAACGAATTTATTGAAAACGACGGGCTTTCGCCTTTGAGTCGCAACATGCTGCTTGACCTAATCAAGCATCCTGAAAATACACAATCTGACATCCGCATCGAATGGGGCAAAAAAACGCTTTCGGTCAGCGCGGCGCACGTTCAGGATGAAGAAGCGGGAAAAAGTATCGGCGCGGTGGCGGTCTTCCGCGATGTAACCCGCGAAGCAGAACTTGAAAAGATGAAGGAAACCTTCGTGGCGATCGTCTCCCATGAACTGCGCACCCCGCTCAACGCCGTGATGGGCTATGTTGAAATGTTGTCAGAAAAAATATTAGGACCAATCAACGAGAAGCAGACAGAAGCGCTGGGACGCATCATGGTCAATTTACAACGCCTGTTAACCATGGTGGGAGAATTGCTGGATGAAGCGCAAATTAAAGCCGGGAAACTTTCCATCAAAAAGGAACCTTTCCCAACCGCCTCCCTGTTGGAAAATATGCACACGTCCCTGTACAAAATTGCTGTAGACCATGACTTATATCTGACCGGCGAGATGGGACCTGGAATGCCCGAAATACTCATCGGCGACCAAAAACGCCTGCAACAGATCATTATCAATCTCGCAAATAACGCAATCAAATTTACGCAAAGCGGCGGCGTTCAAGTTCGGCTCACGCGCGCAGACCATGAACTGTGGAAGATCGAAGTGAGCGACACCGGTGATGGCATCCCCGCAGCGGATATTCCGAATATTTTCGATTCGTTTCGCCAGCTGGAATATCTGAACACGCGCAAACACGGCGGGTTTGGGCTTGGCTTATCCATTGTGAAACAAATCGTCGCGTTGATGAACGGAGAAATATTAGTTCAAAGCGAACTGGGCAAGGGCAGCACATTCACAGTCACATTGCCTTTACAAAAAGACCTTTAAGAAT
>DZBA01000008.1 GCA_022729775.1 Anaerolinea thermophila
TACGGGATTTGCCAATCCCTCGTTAGCAAAATCACGGCAACTCCCAATGAACCTGGTTTATACGTTTTTTCCTTTGATGGATTCATCTGGCACGGTGAGGCGCATAATAAGTTTTGTGCCTTTGCCAACTGTCGAATCAAGCTCCATTTTGTCTACGCAGCGTTGAATGTTTACCAGCCCCATGCCGGCGCCAAATCCCATCTCGCGGACCTGGTCTGACGCTGTGGAGTATCCGGGTTGCAGCACTTTGGAAATATCAGGAATGCCCGGTCCCTCATCGGTTGTGGAGATGGTGATGCGATGCGGCTCGACTTCCAATTTTAAGATGCCGCCTTTTGTGGTGTGGATGATGAGGTTTATTTCCGCTTCGTATGCGGCGATACCACAGCGGCGCGCAAGTTGCGCATCTGCGCCCAATCGCAGCAGGGCGTGTTTGATGTGGCTGGAGGCTTTGCCGCCGTTTGTGAAATCATTGGCTTTGATGTTGTAACGCAGGACGAGCGTGGTTCGGTCTGAAATAATATCTTCAAAGAGGTGGCTCGCCCGGTAACGGCGGACTTCCTCTTCTTTGTAATCGCGTTCCACAGCGTGAAGAATGCCGCGCGTGATACCGCCCTTGGTGATGATGCCTGTCAGTTTATTGTTTTCGTCCACCACCGGCAGGCGTCCCAATCTTTTTTCTGTAAATGTTTTGATGGATTCAACAATGCTGTCGGTCTTTTTGACAGTGATTAAATTACCCGTCATATATTGGCGCACAGGCGCGTTCAGTTCGTTTTTTTGCAGCGCGCGGACAATATCTTCGAGGCTGATGATGCCAACCAGCATTTCGTTTTCCACTACAGGCACGCCGGAGATTCGATTTGTCCGCAGCAACTCCAATACGCTGGCGATTGGCACATCTGGTGAAGTGGTGATGATTTTGGATGCCATCACCTCATACACTTTTAAATCGTACGAGAGTTCCTCGATACGATTGATTTCATGCGCGTCGCGGTCTGTCAGCGGACGATGCCGCCCATATTTTTCCTGCGTGGTTTGGGGTCTAGTCTGCGGCATTGCTTTCGTAACTTTTCAATCCTGCATCGTGCAACCTGCCGATGACTTCGAACATGCCAAGCGGGCTGGAGATGAGCGGGATGTTTTCCTGCTTGGCAATATCGAGTGTTTCTGCCTGGGGTTGCTTTCCACGGATAAAAACAATTGCGCGAAATTCAGCAATCTGCGCGGTGCGTACCACTTGTGGGTTGGTGAGTCCGGTAATCAATACGGCGTTGGGTTGGCTGTATGCCAGCACATCGCTCATCAAATCTGCGCCATACCCGCCGCGGATTTGAATATTGGTATCCATATTGGGAGTGAGCAGCGTTCCTTGCGTAATGTCAATAATATCAGTCAGATTCATTTCTAAGTATCTTTTCCTTTCGGGGCATATCGTCAATAAAATATTCGCGACGAATTATTCCCCAGTTTGTCTTATTCGGTTAGTTTATTTCTTCATACTTTCCGGGGATGTTTATCCTTATTTATAGTGACAAATTTCACAATAAAGTGTAACAGAAAAAATATTTTTGTGTGACTGAATGATGGGGCGGTGTGCACGCAAAACATGTCAGGGATGGATTCGAACGCTTCGCGTCCTGACTTTCGGGGCAAAATCGGGAGATTTTGCAGTCCCATGTGACAACCTTTGCGTGCACACGATGGGGCGTGTACAAGTAAAACATATGGGCGCGTTTCATTTCAGTTGAAACCGTTCCGAAGGTTGGCTAAAACGGTCAAGATTTCTCGACAAAACCTTCGGAACGTTCTTTCTTCCAACTCGTTTGAAACGCACCCAAAACATATCAGCGCCGGGGGGAAAGTCACAAAAAATTAGGACGCTGATTCGAGTGTGCATCAGCGTCCTAATTTTTTAACTATGGCAGAAAACTTGCGTTGACCGAGTCCGCGTAGGAAACATCCGCAGGCAGCATACCTTTTTCCTTTGCCCATGCCATCGCGTCGTTCCATTCCTCTTCGGTGGGAACGCCCGCTGTGGGGTAGGGTGGCACTTTGTAACTTTCGAGCAGGGGCGGCGGGACGAGTTTTTGTTCGCTCAATACGCTTGTATATTTTTTTGCGTCGCCATTGACCAAAGTCGTCGCTTCTTCGATTGCTGCAAGGAATCCTTTAATGGCTTCGGGGTGTGCGTCGATTATTTCTTTGCGGAAGGTAATCACGCTAAATCCATACTCGGGATGTTTGGAATCGTCGAGGACGATCACCGCTCCCTGCTGGACTGCCAGCGCCCCAAGCGGATCAGGCAGCACGCCCGCGTTTAATTCGCCTGAAGCCAGTAACGCCATGCGATCTGGAATCTTCGGCACTGCAATGGTTTTGATTTCGTCTTTGGTTAGTCCTTCGGCTTGCAACAGGCGTTCAGTTACGTATTCAATCACTGTCCCTTGCGAGACGCCGATTTCCACGCCTTTCAATCCCTGCGCGTCGGTGATTCCGCTTTTTGAAGAAGCAATGATAAAGAAGTGCCCTGCATTTTCACTGGGACGCAGCGCATAGCGGACAACCTGAGCCTGCACTTTTTCCTTGTTGAACAGCATCGTCGAGATGGTCTCATTAACCATGCCATCAGCCTGCCCGGCGGCGACAAGTTGGTCGCGTTCCGGCGCGGAGGCGACAGGCACAAACTCGACATTGACGCCGTGTTTTGCAAACAGACCTTCCTGCTGCGCAATATACATCGGCAGGGTATCAATGATGGGGAGGACGGCAATTTTTAAGGTGACAGATTCAGCCGCTGCTTGTGGCGCAGGCGCAGGGGAACCGCACGCGCTAAGAGCAAATCCCAGCACAAGGATAAACACAAACAATTTATAGTTCAAACGCATGAAATATATCTCCTGATTATTTTATGATGCCATTGCGAAGCGAAGCGTTGCCTACGGTGTTTTATTTTTACATCACTTCGCTATGACGTTTATATTTTTTCTTCTGATATCCCAATCGAGCGCGCGAGGAATTGTTTCAGCGCGGGCATGGATTCTTCCAGCGTGGGGGAGCCGGTATAAATCCAATGAATGACGATTTCATTCAGCGCGCCGACCCATGCGCGCGCGGCGATTTCCGTTTGCAAGGGTGGTATACTCCCGTCCTGTACCGCGCGCTCCAATCGCGCTTGAATGATTTTTGCAAAGCGGTCGTTGATTTTGCGTCGGCGGTCTTCAAACGCGGTACCCAATCCAACTGCTTGCACCAGCGCGATCTTTGCCAGTCCGCGATATTGACTGAATAACCCAAGACTTGTTTGCAAGGCAGCGTTCATTTGATCGCGTCCGCGCGTTTCTTTTTCCATTGCTTGTGTCAGGCGCGCTTCGAGCAGATCCATGAAGGTATCGCTCAACGCGAGAAAAATATCCTGCTTGCTGGGAAAATAAAAATAGAAAGAGCCTTTGGATGTGTTCGACTCGCTCACGATGTCGTCTACTTTTGTATCGTGGTAGCCTTTTGTCGCAAAGACTTTTACCGCCGCTTCGAGGATGCGCTCACGGGTTTCTTGTGGTGTGGTGGGAAGGGATGATGTTGTCATTTTCGTAAACCGACTGGTCAGTCTATTGACGCAAAGAATATCATACTCAGTTGCAGAAGTCAAGCGCACAAACAGGGTAATCGCATTAGAAATCTTCAGCGTCCAAAACGCAGCCTTGTATTTGAGAGTCCGCTAATCCGCGCTAATCCCCACGAATTTTTTTCAGAAAGATTAGTGTAAATTCGTGGAGATTAGCGGATAAAAAACCAAATGAGATTGCCCTAAGCGCATAAATTTTTTAACTTATGTTAATAAATGAAACCGGTCAAATCGGATAGAATTAAAAATGGTTCTCTGGGATTTGCCGTGATTTGGTACACGGACTACACGGACTACACGGATTCGACGGAATCGAGCGGATTTTTTCCCAAAAAATCCGTGTTTTGTCCGCGTAATCCGTCGCATCCGTGTCCAAATGGTTTTTAATCACGGCAATTCCCAATGAGCCTTAAAAATCCTTCATGCCAAAGGGTAATTAATCATGAAAAAATATACGCAAAAAATAACACCCATTGAAAAACAAGCAGGTATGCAAGAGGAAAAGGATATACTTTTCTCGTCCATTGTCGGATTGGCTCATGATGCCATTGTTGTTGTTGGGGAAGACCAGAATATCATCATGCTTAATCAGGGCGCGGAGCGTATCTTTGGATATGTTGCGTCAGAGGCTGTCGGGCAGCCGCTTGATATTCTGATTCCGTCTACAGTCTCTGACGCGCACCGCAAGTACGTAAAAAAATTTGCAGAGATGGATGAGCCTGCGCGTTATATGCACCAGCGCCGCGAAATATTAGGGCGGCGTAAGAATGGCGAAACTTTTCCCGCAGAGGCGAGCATTGTAAAAGTGAGCGATGGCGAGCAAAACGTTTTCGCTGCTATTTTGCGTGATGTCAGTTTTCGCAGGGATACGGATGCGTGGCAGGTGACTTTTTCACATGCCATAGAGCAAGCCGGGGATATTGTTTTTATTACAAACCAAAAGGGAATTATTGAATACGTCAACCCTGCCTTTGAGAAGGTCACGGGGTATGGCAGGGAAGATGTCATCGGAAAAACGCCGCGTATTCTCAAATCGGGGATGATGTCGGATGAATATTATCAAGACGTTTGGAAGACCATCCTGTCCGGCGATATTGTCCGCGCTGAAGTATTGGATCGCGACAAGAGTGGCGAATTATTTTATTACGACCAGACCATCTCCCCGCTAAAAGACGCGCAGGGCTGCATCACTCACTTTATTTCCACAGGCAAAGATGTCACCCAGCGTAAACGCACCGAGCAGGAAGTTCACCTCTTATTGAGGTTGACACAAGCAATTGCAGAATCCGAAAGTTTCGACGCGGCGCTTCATGCTACGCTAAAACTGGTCTGTGAGACTATGAATTGGGATTTTGGAGAAGTGTGGATTCCTGTGCGGGATGAATCTCATTTGGAAATTGGCGCGCCATATTACAGTAGATGTGAAAATGTGGAACGCTTTCGATCTGCCAGCGGCGATTTTAAATTTACACCCGGGTCAGGGTTGCCCGGCAGGGTTTGGGATTTGGGTCAGCCAATTTGGATTGAAGATATTACCGCAGGTACAGAGTTCTCACGCGCGGCATTTGCCGCGGAGGTTGGGTTTAAGACCGCAGTAGGAATTCCTGTGATGGCTGGTAAAAAAGTCGTAACCATCCTTGAATTTTTTATGCGAAAAGTGCGCCCTGAAGATATGCGTATGATGGTTCTTTCTTCGGCGATTTCCACGCAATTGGGAACGGCATTCCAGCGCAAACATTCGGAGGAAACTCTCAAACAAAGCGAGGCTCGCCTGCGCGAAGCGCAGCGCATCGCCAAAATGGGAAACTGGGAACTCGATTTGGTCAAAAATCAACTTATCTGGTCTGATGAGATTTTCCGTATTTTCGAAATTGACAAAAATAAATTCGGCGAATCTTACGACGCATTCCTTAACTTGATTCACCCGGAAGACCGCGAAGCCGTGAATCAGGCTTATAACAATTCCATCCGCACACGCGAACCGTACGAGATTGTCCATCGTTTGCTTATACCCGATGGTCGTGTTAAATACGTGCAAGAACATGGCGAGACTTTTTACGCCCCCGATGGCGCCCCCGTCCGTTTGGTTGGCTTGGTGCAGGATATTACCGAACGCAAACTATCTGAATTCCAAAAGGAAGCCGCACTTAATGCGCTGCATGAAAACGAACAACATCTTCGTATGATTTTCGAAACCATGAGCGAAGGAATTGCGTTAAATGAAATCATTTACGACGAAAATGGCGAGATGGTGGATTATCGAGTTTTGGAGGTAAACCCGGCTTTTTATAGCACGGCAGATTATCGCGGCAAAAACATCATCGGCAAACTAGCTACGGAAGTCTACGGCATGTCATCGGAGTATATAAGGGAGTTTTGGCGGCGGCATAAAGACAGCAACTCCACTATATATACAGAAATGCGCAGCCCGCTGGGTCATCGTTTTTTCTTTGTTGCCGCATCCCCGTTTGTGAATGGACGGTTTGTAACATCCTTTTTTGATATTACCGGGCGCAAACTGGCAGAAGAAGCGCTGCGCGCAAGCGAAGAAAAATTCAAGACAATCTTAAACGAAGCGCCCTTGGGAATCGGCTTGGTTGATTCTTTGACTGGAAAATTTGAATCGGTCAACCCCATGTATGCTGAAATTATAGGCAGGAGTGTGGATGAATTAATCAACCTTGATTGGATGACGATTACGCATCCAGACGATATTCATCTTAACCTTAGCAAGGTGAATAAGATGAATTCCGGTCAGTCCAATGGGTTTCAAATGGAGAAAAGATACTTGCGCCCCGATGGTTCGCTGGTCTGGGTTAATTTAAAAGACGTGCCACTGAAGGTGAAGGCTGTAGACCACCCAATTCATCTGGCAATGATAGAGGATATTACCGAACGCAAGCGTGCAGAGGAAGCCTTGCGCGAAAGCGAAGAAAAATATCGCACGGTAGCTGATTTTACATACGACTGGGAAGCCTGGCGCGGTCCAGATGGCGCGTATATTTATGTTTCACCCGCGTGTAAACGCATCACCGGTCATGCGGTTGAAGAATTTTTGGCTGATTCTGACCTTGTGTTAAAGATTGCGCATCCGCAGGATCTATCGAAAATACATCATCACCGCGAGGATGTGGCGCGTAACGCCCACGAAGCAACCATGTTGGAATATGAATTCCGCATTATTACACCGGATGGCGAGGCGCGCTGGATTAACCATACCTGCTTGCCGGTCTACGGAAAAAGCGGAGAATTTTTGGGGCGCCGCGAAAATAATCGCGAGGTCACGGCGCGGAAACAAATCGAATTGGAATTGCGGGATAGCCAGCAACGGCTTCGTGAAATTATAGACGTTGCGCCTTTTGGCGCGCACATCTATCAAATTGACGAAAAGGGGCAATTGATATTTGTAGACGCGAACCAATCTGCCAACGAAACCCTTGGGGTGGATAACAGCGCTTTCATCGGTAAAACGCTTGAAAAAGCCTTTCCCCATTTGGTGCGTACTGAACTGCCGCAGATGTATCGGCGCGCGGCAATTCAAGGCATTCAATACAACGCGCCGCGTTTCAATTATAAAGACAGCCGACTTTCCGCCATATTTGAAATTCATGCAATTCAGATTGCGGCGGGGCGTGTTGCTGTTTTCTTCCGAAACATCAGCGATATCGAAGCCGCGTATGACGCCACGATTGTCGGCTGGTCGCGCGCAATGGATTTGCGCGACCAAGAAACCGAAGCCCACACTGAGCGGGTGACAAACATGACTGTGGATTTGGCGCGCGCGATGGGGCTGACTGAAACTGAATTGATATATGTCCGCTGGGGCGCGCTGCTTCATGATATGGGAAAAATCGGCATCCCCGATGAAATTTTACGCAAGCCGGGAAAATTGACAGACGAAGAATGGTCAATCATGCGCAGGCATCCTGAATTTGCATACGACATGCTCAACCCGATTCATTTCCTGCGTCCCGCGCTGGATATTCCCTATTGCCATCATGAGCATTGGGATGGGACAGGTTATCCGCGTGGGTTGAAGGGCGTGCAAATTCCCCTGTCCGCGCGGATATTCTCGCTGGTAGATGCGTGGGACGCACTGCGTTCAGACCGCCCATATCGCGCGAGCTGGACAGCAGAAAGAACAATCGCGCATATTGACTCTTTGACAGGCACGCATTTTGACCCAGTCATTACGCAGGTATTTCTTGACTTTGTGCGGCAGAATACGAAGTAAAACGGCGCAAAAAAGACGCGGATATTGCATCCGCGTCTTTTCAACTTAATTAACCGTCTTACCCAAACAACTCGATTAACTGTTTCGCGTGAACAATGCCATCGAAATCTTTGATGTCGCCTTTGCGCATGGTTGCTTTCTCGCCGTCAGGTTCGCCCAAACAGGAGACGATGACATCGCCTGCCTCAATATCTTCTTCTTCAGTGTACCCATTGAATGTGACGATGGTCTTCAGCCCTGCCGCTTTCGAGGCTTTGACGCCATTTTTAGAATCTTCCACCACAAAGGCTTCTTCGGGGTTCAATCCCATTTTGCTCAGCGCGAGGTTGTAGATTTCGGGATCGGGTTTTTTCTTTTCCACAACATCACCCGCGAGGACAATATCGAATTTAATATCAGAGAGTATCTTCTCGGTGATGGCTTTCGCGGCTTTTTCATTGGATGTGGTGCATACACCGATTTTGATTCCCGCGTCCATCAGTTCTTTCATAAAGCGGTGAATTCCGGGGCGCAGGGGCAGTTGTCCGCTTTCGATTAATTCGACAAAGAGCGCGGTTTTGCGTTTATGCATCTCTTTGACGAGGTTGTCAATCTCTTCTTCGGTCAGCGGCTTGGAAAAACCTTTTGTCTTCCAGTGATGCTTCATGCGTTCTTTTCCGCCGGCAATTTGGAGCAGCTCATGGTAATACTCCACGCTCCATTCATCGGTGAATCCGAATTCCTTGAAGGTCATGTTGAATGATACGCGGTGACCGTCACGCTCGGTGTCAATGATGACGCCGTCCTGGTCAAAGAAGGCAGCTTTTATTTTGGACATGGTAACTCCTTACAGGTAAACAGGTGTAAAAGTATACAGGTATAAAAGTACACAGGTAAACACGTAGACAGATATAAATGGAGCGCCTTGTCTACGTGTTTACTTGTTTACCTGTCTACGTATTTATTTCTTCATCCCAAAGAATTCAAGCACTGTATCAACAAAAAGTTCGTTTTCTTCTTTCGAGCCGACAGTCACGCGGAACCAGCCATCGCTGCCGTATTTCTTACTTTCGCCGCGCAGGATGATGCCCTTGGTCTCAGCATAAGCCAAAACTTCCTTGCCGGTCTTGCCGGTTTCTCCGCAGTCGAAGAGGATATAGTTCGACTTGGAGGGGAAGACGGTAAAGCCCGGAATCACGCTCAAAGATTCAGAGATGAAAGCCACCGCGTCATTGTTGAACTTGATGCGTTCCGCGAGACCTTCGGTATCTTCAAATGCCGCCAGCGCCGCCCACATGGGAATCGTACCGACGTTCCACGGTAACAGCGAGCCGGAGATTTGCGCGATGACATCCTTGTCCGCAATCGCGTAGCCAAAGCGCATCCCCGCGAGACCATACGCTTTGGAAAGCGTGCGGGTGATGATGACGTTCTTGTACTTTTTGGTCAACTGCACCTGCGACATGCCCAAGCCGGAATATTCAACATACGCTTCGTCAATGACAAGCGGGATGCCGGTCTCAGCAATGCGGACGAAATCTTTTGTCTCCATGAAGTTGCCGGTGGGGTTATTTGGGTTGGCAATGGCGATAATTTTTGTTTTATCGGTAATCGCGTTCAAAATCCCGTCCGGGTCAAAGTGCAGCAACTTGTCTTTGTAAATCATCGGGACGCTGACCATCTTTGCGCCGAGCAGCGTTCCGCGCAAACCGTAAATGCCAAAGCACGGCGTATGCTGGATGACCTCATCCTGCTGGGGGATGATAAACATGCGGAAGACGTTATCGTACACTTCGCTGGAGCCGTTGCCAATCATCACGTTTTCAGGACCGTCTACGTTGTTCATCTCCGCAATTTTGGTGCGGACAACAAGTCCCTGGTCGGGGTAGCGGTTTGCCATCTTCGCGTATTTGAACATCGCATCCAAAACTTTTTCCGAAGGCGGCAGCGGATTCTCATTTGACATCATGCGGTGTAAATTGGGGTTACGCCACGCCAATTCAATGTGACTTGATATGTACATTGGAATGCCCTTGACCCACGGGGCGTAATATTCTTCGACTTTTTTCATTATGTGCTATCTCCTGTTTGTTTGAAAATGTAGATTGTATACAGGTACACACGTATACATGTCTACTTGTTTACTTATCTACCTGCCTACGCGTGACCAACCGACTCAACCATCTGCATCCAATGGATGACGGCTTTCTTGGTTGCGTCGCGGACAAATTTATCCAGTTTGCCCGGGTCGTATTCTTCGCGGTGCGCGGAAATATACTCGAACTTTGCGTCAATTAGCACGCGCTTCAATTCGGTTGAGACGTTGAACTTCGCGCCGCCAGCCGCGAGCAATTTCTTAATGGTATCTTCGGGCAGACCAGTTCCGCCGTGAACGACGAGCGGAGTCTTAATGCCATTGCCGTTTAATATCTGATTGATGGTCGCCATGCGCTCGATGTCAATTTTCGGATTTTTGGTCTTGTAAACGCCGTGCGCGGTTCCGATGGCAGGCGCGAAAATATCAATGCCGGTGTGTTCGCAGAATTCAACCGATTGCTGCGGATTCGCCAGCTGCGCTTCATCTTCCGCGACTTTGACTTGGTCTTCCACGCCGCTGACCGTTCCCAGCTCGCCTTCGACGGAGATGCCGCCAATCGCGTGACAGTAATCCGCAACTTCTTTGGTCTGGCGAATATTTTCCTCGTAGGATTGTTTGGAAGCGTCAATCATGATGTTGGTGTAACCTGCATCCGCGCATTTTTTGCAGTATTCGACATCGGTGCAGTGATCGAGATGCAGGCAGACCGGCACGGGGGCTTTTTCTGCCAGTGTGCGGAAGATTGCCACCATCATGTCTGTGCCGAGAAATTGCGAAGGCTTGACGGATGTTTGCACAATCACCGGCGACTTGGTTTCGATGGCGGCGTCAATCACCGCTTCGAATTGCAGCAAGTCTGTGATGTTGAACGCGCCCACGGCATATTTACCTTTAAGCGCCTCAACCATGATTTCTTTTGCATTTACGATGGACATTGGTACTCCTTATGTTTATTTGCTTTTTTAGAATAGTTGATTTCTTGCAAATGAAGAATGTAGAATGAAGAATGCAGAATATTCTTCATTCTACATTCTGATTTTTTCATTTCTTTCTTGCCGCTTCTTTCAACCACCCCTCCCAACGGAAATCGGTCACATGCTGGCGGAAACGCCCAAACCACAAATCAGCATATCCTTGAAAATCTTCTTCCAGTTTAGAGATGCAGGTTTGGGTTGTGCCCCACATCGCCTCATGCAGCTCAGACATGGGCCACATCAAACGCAGGCGGGCGTAATGCTTTGCGGTGACTTCGCTAAAATATTCGTTGAGGAAAAACCGCGTTTGTTCTTCATTCAAGCGATGATGATGTGAGAAGTTTGCAAGGTCGAAGAAAATATCGCCCATGCCCGCGTATTCCCAATCCAGCAGGCGCAGTTCGCCAATTTCGCCGGGGACTTCTTCTTCGAGCCAGTTTAAGTTGAGCAGGTCATTGTGGCAGGGCGTTGGCGTGTATGGATTTTTCTCCAATGCCTTTCGCGCTTCGTTCATTGTTTGCATAATCCAATCCCAATCTTTTGGAAACTTGGCGCCCTTTTGTTTGGATACTTTCGCCAGCATCTCGACGCGTTTGAAGACGTTGAACTCGCTGTTTAACTTTGGCGCGCGGCGGTGAAACAGGCGCAGTTTTTTGACCACTTGCGCAAGGTAATCTGGCTGAATGATTTCTTTTGGCGCGATATGCTTTCCATTGATAAAGCGCGTAACCAGATAGCCTTCCGGTTCGATGAAGTACAACACATCTTGCGCAATGCCAAGTTCGCCCGCGACCTTATTTGCCTGATATTCGACATCGCGCTTGATGCCCAGCAGTTCGGTGTCCGCGCCGGTCAAGCGAATCACATACGATCTGCCGTCCGCTTCTATCTTAAAATTCAAATTTGTGATTCCACCGCTAAGCGGAATCTTTTTGATGTTTTTTGAATCAGCAAGGAACGGGACTTTGGCAATGGCTTTATCAATCGTAAGCGTCACTGTTGGACTCCTTATGTACCTGTGTACTTGTTTACCTATATATAAGTAGACAAGTACACAAGTATTAATTTTTTATGCCTTAATCCGCGCGCCTTTCGCGTCCCACAAAACGTCTTGGACGACTTCCGCGCCGACCAGTTCACCGAAGCATTCGACGGTTAACTTCGTTCCTTCTTTGGCATATTCCAGCGGAAGATAGGCGTACGCGATGGATTTCTTAACCGAATATCCAAATCCACCCGAAGCGACCCAACCCACGAGTTTGTCACTCGCGCGAATCGGTTCCTTGCCCATGACGACAGTACGGTCATCCGCCAGTGTGAGGGTGCAAAGTTTGCGTTTGATTCCTTCCGATTTTTGTTTGACCAGCGCATCCTTGCCGATGAAATCATCTTTGTTGAGTTTGACCGCGAAACCGAGTCCCGCTTCATAGGGCGTGTAATCGGGCGAAATCTCGCCGCTCCAATAACGATAGGCTTTTTCGAGGCGCAGCGAGTCAATGGCTTTGTATCCGCCCGCGACCAAACCTTCGGGCTGCCCGGCTTCCCAGAGCGTATCCCACAATCGCAGACCGTATTCCATCGGGCAGTAGAATTCCCAGCCGAGTTCGCCAACGTAAGTCACGCGGCACGCCAAAACTGGCACATCGCCGACATTCATCCGCTTGGCGGTCATGTACGGGAATTTTTCATTCGACACATTTTCGCTGGCGACCTTTTCTAAAATCGCGCGCGCTTTTGGTCCCCACAAGCCGATGCACGCATAATTCGAGCCGACATCTTCGATGGTGACACTGCCGTCATCGGGCATTTGCAGCGACAGCCAGGACATATCATGCTGACCGAACGCCGTCCCCGTGACGATGAAGAATTTATCTTCTGCAAGGCGGGTGACGGTGAAGTCACATTCGATTCCGCCGCGCTTGTTGAGCGCCTGCGTATACACCATGTTTCCAACCGGCACATCAATCTGGTTCGCGCACACATAGTTGAGGAATTTCAACGCGCCCGCGCCTTTGACTTCAAACTTATTGAATGAAGTTTCATCGAAGAGTCCCGCGTTTTCGCGCGTCATCAAATGTTCGTGACCGATGGCGCGACTCCAGTTGTGGTGCATCCAACCGCGCGGTTCATGTCCATGCGTGGCGCGTTCTTCATATTTCTTAAACCAGTTCGGGCGTTCCCAGCCCATCTTCTCGCCGAAGGCACAGCCCAAATCGCGCAAGCGGAAGTAAGTGGGTGAGGTGCGCACGTTGCGGCGCGACATTCTTTCTTCACCCGGGTAGTGGATGTCGTAATACTGCGTGTACGTTTCCAGCGTGCGCGCGGCGACGTAATCGAGGTTGTTGTAGTTCGGTCCAAAGCGGCGGACATCGAGTCGCCACACGTCCCATTCGGGATTGCCGTCAATAATCCATTCCGCCATCACCTTGCCGATTCCGCCCGCGCCGGCAAGTCCGTGCGCGCAGAACGCAGCCGCGACCCAGAATCCTTTAACAGATGTCGGTCCAAGCAAAAATTCACCGTCGGGCGTGAAGCCTTCGGGCCCATTCAGCAGTTTGATAATTTCCGCGTTAGCCACTGCCGGCACGCGCCGAATCGAATTTTCCATCAATGGCGTAAAGCGATCCCAATCGGGCGGCAATAATTGGAATTTGAAATCATCGGGGATGCCGTTCAAACCAAAGTATGCCGGGTCGCGCTCATATCCGCCTGTGACCAAGCCGCCGACTTCTTCGCGCCAATAGACCAGCAAATCGGGGTCGCGCAAATTGGGGAAGGTGTTGGTCACGCCTTCGATGGGTTTGGTCATAATATAAAGATGCGCCATCGGGATGACGGGCAGGTTCAGCCCGACCATTTTTCCGATTTCACGTCCCCACATGCCAGAGGCGTTGACGACCACCTCGGTTTTGATTGTCCCCTTGTTGGTGACGACTTCATGCACGCGACCATTTTTGAGGTTGATTCCCGTAACCGATGTATTTGTTAGAATCTTCGCGCCGCGATTCTTTGCGCCGATGGCAAGCGCGTTGGTGAGTCCTGTTGGGTCAATGCTGCCATCATTGGGCGTGTACGCTGCGCCAAGCACGCCGGTAATATCCATCAACGGGAACATAGCCTGCGCTTCTTTTGCGCTGATGAGTTCCATCGGCACGCCGAAAGAACGCGCCAAACCGACGAGACGTTTATTCTCTTCCATGCGTTCAGCGGACGAAGCGAGGCGCAACCCGCCGACTTCGCGCCATGAAGTGTCTTGACCTGTTTCGGCTTTCAGGCTGCGATATAAATCGGTGCTGTAATGCATCATGCGCGTCAGGTTTGCATCCGAGCGCATCTGACCGACCAAGCCTGCTGAGTGCCATGTCGAGCCTGCGGTGAGTTCGTGCTTCTCAACGATGACAACATCCTTCCATCCCATTTTTGTCAGGTGATAGGCGATGCTTGCTCCACCTACGCCGCCCCCGATAACGACCACTTGCGCTTGTGTTGGAAATTCTGACATGAGTGAATGTTCTCCTTGATATGTTGTGCAAGAAGTACATAAGTAAACAGGTATACATGTCCACTTGTGTACGTGTTTACTTGTCTACTTGTCTACTATCTACCTTGCCTGCCAAACTGAATCGGGCTTTGCCATTTCTGCCACAATATCAAAAGTGGAAATCGCGCCGAGAGGGAAGGCTTCCGGGTCTTGGGCGTCTATGACAATCAAGCGGTGATTGTGGTTTTGAATCATCTTATCCGCCGCTTCGCGCAGACTCGCGTTAATGTCAATCGTCAGCGCGGGATGCATCACATCGCGGACAATGGCTTTTTTATCCACGCCATTTTTGACGAATTGCAGCAGGTCATGTCCACTGACGACGCCGAGCAATTTTCCGCGCACGTCTACGACTACCACAGAGCGCCACCCTGCGGAGGTCATCGCGCGCGCCGCAGAGACGACGGGAGTCTTTCCGCGGCAGACGAGAATCGCGTCAGACATGACATCCGCAACGGTTTCGCGTTTGGGTTCTATGGCATCGGCAACGCTGGCGACAAAATCTGAAAGGGAGACGATGCCGATATTTTTTTTATTTTCTGTGACGAGAAAACGCGAGACTCTTTTTGTCATAAATTGGTTTGCTGCTTCAGCAATGGGCGTATCTGCTTCGATGGTATCCACCGGCTGCGACATTAAATCCGCGGCGGTTAACTTTCGCATAATTTCCAGGCTTTCAGCATCTTTGGAGAGCCATTCCCCTGTCATCAAGTCAGAGTCTGTGATGACGCCCATAATTCGTCCGCCTCGGTCTGCAACAAATAAAGCATGTACATTGTGCTGGTCTAACAATACTGCAACCTGTCCTAATGTAGCGGTGGTTTTGCAGGTGATGATGCCGGGGTGCATAATATCTTTTACAAGTTTTGTCATTAAGAAACTCCAAGTAAAAGACCTGACAGGTTTTAGAGCGCAATTGGGTGAAATTACCAAATTAACCTGTCAGGTCTAAGTATGTGCAAATTATAATAAAAAAGTCAAAATCTTGCAAATTCCTTCAAATTCCTATATAATCTTCCAGATGGGTAAGCCCCTAATCCCCGCCCAACGTAGAGAGAGAATTCAAGAATATCTTGCAATTCATCAGATTGCGCGTACCGCCGACCTGATGAGTTTGCTGGAAACTTCTGAAGCGACTGTCCGCCGCGACTTGGAGTCGCTTGAACAGAAGGGGATTTTGGAGCGCACGCACGGCGGCGCGATTTTGAGTCAGCGCGTGCTTTTTGAGCAGGCTTATCAACAGCGCGCGCAGCATTTCCCCGAAGAGAAGAAGAAAATTGGCGAGCTCGCCGCTTCTTTGATAGAAGATGGCGATATTATTTTCATCAACAGCGGAACAACCGCCACGCAAGTTCTTCAACATATCCGCCGTGATTTACACATCACGGTTTTTACGAACAATGTCAACGCCGCGCTGGAATTGGGCGAACCCGGCTTTCAATACTATTTGACTGGCGGGGAATTTCACGCGCGCTCGAATTCTCTCGCGGGGCGCTTCGCGCTCGACAACCTGAATTTGGTCTTTGCCAACAAAGCAATTCTCGGCGTGGATGGCGTTTCCATCAAACATGGCTGCACCGTGCCGACCAACCCCGAAGCGGAAGTTGTTCGTAAAATGATCGAAAGAACGAAGGGGCAAGTTGTTATCGTTGCCGACCACAGCAAGTGGGGCGCGGTATCCAATTTCCCTGTAGCTAGCGTGGATGAAATAGATAAATTGGTAACGGATGAAGGGTTTAGCAGGGAGGCAATGAAAGACTTGGAAGAGTATGACGTGGAAGTATTGGTTGCGGAGAAGGTAAATACGTAGACAAGTACACACGTAGACATGTATACCTGTTTACTTGTGTACCTGTGTACTTGTTTACCAAAGCGGAGCGCCCATGACCGAACGAAAGCCCCTCTATAATTCCCCTAGCGAAAAAGGTAAGCGCGGATTTGAAGATTTGGAGTGTTATCAACTGGCGTTGGAAGTCATGGCAAAGGTTCATGCGTTTTCAGAGACTTTGCCCGCAAAAGAAAAATTCGACCTGTATGCGCAAATCCGCCGCTGTTCAAAAGGCGTGACAGGCAACATCGCAGAGGCTTACGGACGTTATCATTATTTGGATAGTTTGCATTATTATTCGATTGCTCGCGGTGAGTTAAACGAAACACTGGCAAGACTGATTGATGCGCGAGTTTTGAATTACATCAATCAACCTGAATTTGAAGAACTTTACAAGTTAATCCGTCTTACAGAACAAACGCTCAATGGCTTCATGACTTACGTTCGCCGCCAACGCGCGGGGGCGCAGGAATATGGCGATAAGAAGGCGCGTGAGGACTCTGTGGATTATGAAGTGAGTGATGATTTATACAAGTAAATAAGTAGACAGGTTTACCTGTCTACTTGTGTACTTATTTACCTGTCTACCTGTGTACTTGTTTACCTATCTACTTGTTTACCTGTGTACTTATTTACCTACCTACAACGGAGTGAATATATGAAGAACCAAGCAGAAATCGTAATCATTGGCGGGGGGATTTTCGGCGCGCAAGTCGCATATCATCTTGCGAAGTACGGACGCAAAGATGTAGTTATTTTGGAGAAGGGCGAAATCGCCAGCGGAGAATCATCTCACGCGGCGGGACTTGTGACGCAGTTCGCCACATCCCAAGCCATGCTCAAGTTCCGCATGTACAGCGCGGAGTTGTATCACGAGCTGGGACTGTTCGACCGCGTGGGCAGTTTGCGCGTCGCTTCGAGCGTGGAACAACTTAAGGAAATGGAACGCAGCGTCAGCCGCGCAAAGGCGTTGGGCTTGGATTGCGAAGTCATCTCGGCTGCCGAAGCGAAGAATCACATGCCGCAAATTACAGAGAAGGATTTATACGGCGGCATTTATCTCCCCAACGATGGGCAGCTCGACCCATACACAACAACCACCTCGATGGTGAACTTCGCCAAAGAACTGGGCGTGACGGTGTACACCAACATGCGCGTCACTGCGATTAAGGTCACGCCGAAAGGCGAGATTGAATCGGTTGTGACTGATAAAGGTGAAATCAAATGTGAAATCGTGATCAACGCCGCGGGGCTTTGGGCGCCGCGCATTGCCGCGATGGTGGGAATCAACGTCCCGACCACGCCCGTTGACCATCAACACATCGCGCTCAAAGCCGTCCCCGGACATGAGTTTGATTCAAAGACTCCGTGCTTGCGCGACCCCGATAATTTGGTTTACATGCGTCAGGAACATGGCGGACTCGTCATCGGCGGATATGAACCCGAACCCATCGCGCGTTGGATTGACGGCGTCCCGTGGGAACACGGCGGCACGACCCTGCCTTCCAACTTTGACCAATTTGAAATGCTGCTCGAAGGCGCGATTCGCCGCCTGCCATTTTTAGAGCAAGCGGGAATCATCACGCTCGTCAATCACCCTGGCGCGTACACGCCTGACTGTCAACCGATGTTGGGACCCATGCCTGGCGTCAAAGGTTTTTGGATGTTGGCGGGCATGTCGCTCAACGGATATGGCGGCGCGGGCGGCATGGGCAAACTTCTCGCGGAATGGCTCATCGAAGGCGAAGCGCCGATGGATGTCTACGGTTATCGCGCGACGCGTTTTGCAAATTATTATTCCGACCACGTCTACGCGGCAGAGCGCACGAAGGAAAGCGTGAAATATTATTATCGCTTGCGCTTCCCGCATGATGAACATGAGAAGGCGCGACCTCATCGCGTGAGTCCGCTGCATTATCGCCTGCTGGAACATGGCGCGGTGTTCGGTGAAAAATTCGGATGGGAGCGCGTGAACTACTTCCAGCCCGGAAAAGAATCGCGGTGCATGGGCGAAGATCAGCGCGGATGGGGCTGGGCAAAACCGCCGTTCTTCGAGAGAATGCGCGAGGAACACATCGCCACCCGCGAACGCGCAACGTTGTATGATTTAACGTCGTTCGGAAAAATCGAAGTCAAAGGCAAGGGCGCGTTACCGCTGTTGCAAAGATTGACATCGAGCAATATGGATAAGCCCGTCGGCAGCGCGATGTACACGCAATTCTTGAACACGCGCGGCGGAATCGAATCCGATTTGACGGTGACTCGTCTCGGCAAGGATTTATTCTGGGTTATCACGGGTTCTGGTTTCATCGGCAATGACCTCGCGCGGATTCAAATGCACGTGGACGAAAAAGACGGCGATGTCTCCATCCGCGACCTTACGCAGGAGTACGCCTGTCTCGCGCTGTGGGGACCTTTGTCTCGCAAGATTTTGAAGAAGGTCACGAGCGATACGATTACAAATAAAAGACATCCATATTTGATGACGCGCCCGATTAATATCAACGGCGCGAAAGTGCTGGCGCAGCGTGTGAGTTATGCGGGCGAACTCGGCTGGGAACTTTACATCCCCAATAACAAAGCCACGATGGTTTGGGATTTGCTCATCGAAGCGGGCAAAGAATTCAAAATGGAAGTTGGCGGATACAAGGCGCTCGATCCGCTGCGTTTGGAAAAAGGCTTCAAATATTTCACTGCCGACATTACGCCATCCGAAACGCCATACGAAGCGGGGCTGGGTTTCTGCGTGGATCTGAGCAAACCCGATTTCATCGGCAAGGACGCGCTGGTCAAACAGAAAGCGGAAGGAATCAAGCGCAAACTTTGCACCTTCATTTTGTCCGACACGGATGAGTTCACACAAATCTACGGCGGCGAAGCGATTCACCATGAAGGCAAAGTCATCTCCCGTGTCCGAAGCGGCGGGTATGGATTTACGGCAAAGAGAAACATCTTTTATGCTTACCTTTCAATTGAACTGGCGAAGGTTGGCAACCGCTTTGAAGTGGAGTTGATTGAAGGTCGCTATCAAGCGGAAGTGACTCCGTCCGTGCTGTATGACGCGAAAGGCGAAAATTTAAGAGCGTAAGTCCTATGTACCGCGAGATTTATCTCGCAAGGCGCGAAATGCCCTTCGATAAGCCCATGACAAAAAATTCGCGGTACAGTTTACAAATTGTATAATGACGTAAGAGGTGTATTATGACTCAACAAACGATTGTTTCAAATCCCAAAATAATGATGGGCAAGCCTGTTGTTTCGGGAACGCGGATTACGGTTGAATTGATTCTGGAAAAACTTTCGCATGGCGAATCTTTTGAAGGCTTATTAAATTCGCATCCACGTTTGACGAGAGAAGGCATATTAGCCGCGTTGAATTTTGCGCGGGAAGCCTTGCGCGCCGACGTCATTTACCCAATCGCCGAGTCTATTCAATGAAAATTGTTGCTGACGAATGCGTAGATAAGGAGATTGTTCTGCGTTTAAGAAGCGATGGACATGAGGTTGATTTTGTGGCAGAGACATCTCCAGAAATTTTGGATGAAGACGTATTGATTCTCGCAGGCGCTGAAGACACCTTGTTGTTGACCGAAGACAAAGATTTTGGCGAATTGATATTTCGTCAGGGTTTGGTTAAGCGCGGTATTCTTTTATATCGCCTTCCAGAATTATTCCCGTTAGAAAGAGCCGAAATTATTTCCATAGCAATTGCCAAGCATGAAAACGAATTGCTCGATTCTTTTAGCGTGCTTACCGAAAAAGCAATTCGCATTCGCAAACTATAGTAAATCAATATTTTATGCCCAACAAACAATCCCCCCCCTCCTACGTAGGCTTTGGCATGTTGACGCCGGTCTACATCATGGCATTGGATAAACTCCCCAAGCACAACACCGGCGCGCTTGTTCATCAAGTCAGCGAGTACGTGTATGATGACGCGGCAATTATCGCCTGCAACTTAAGCCAGTGGAGAATCCCCTCGGGCATGATTGGCACATCCGTTGGTGATGACCTGCTGGGACATTATGTCGCTGACACGCTGAAAGAAATGGGCGTGCAAAGCGAAGTGCGATTTACAAAAAAATATAAAACTCCGCTTGAAGTCAACGTCTCGGATAAGCTCGGCGCGCGCACCTATTTTTGGCAAAGGTCACCGGAGATTTTGGATACGCTCAACACTGCGGATTTATCCATGCTCAAGAATGCGGACTTGATGTACGTGGATTGGTACGACGGCGATAACATCATCCGCGCGATGAACGAAGCGCGGCGGCTTGGCGTTCCTGTTTTTCTCAACCTCGAACACGGTCACAAGGACTCGGAAATTTTCGAGAAACTCGCCAGCCGCGCAACGATATGTCAAGCCGTGACCGACGACGCGCAAATCGGGCGCAAAGGCGCAATGCTCAATGTCGCCAAGAAACTGCTCAAAGCGGGAATCAAAACCGCGATTATCACCATGGCAAAGCAGGGCTGCATGGTCGTGCAGGGCGACGAGATCATCCGCGCGTACGCGCCGAAGGTCAAGGCTGTGGACGGTTCCGGCGCGGGCGCGACTTTCTCTTCGGGGTTTATCTACGGCTACCTCAAAGGCTGGAATCTCGAAGAATCTGTGCGCTTTGCGATTGCGGCGGCTTCGCTCAAAGTAACGCGCTCCGGCTTGAAGATGTTTTCGATTAAAGACATCAAAGCGCTGGCGGCTACGATTCGCGTCGAGCGCATGGTCTACCGCGACAACCAATTCCTCGAGTTAAGCGAAATTCTTTCAGCGGAAAGTCCCCTCATTCAGGAAAGCAAAAAATTGGCGCAAAAACTTTTACCAAAAAAGAAAACGGAACGGCGCAAACTCAAAAAGTCGTTGGTGGAGTAGAGTATACAGGTATACAAGTACACATGTCTACTTGTCTACTTGTATACCTGTTTACCTGTTTACCTTTTTACATTTTTCCCGTTGCCAATAAAGGATAAATATGTCTTACGCAACTTTACTTACGCTGGAACAGGTCGAGAGAATTCACGAAGCATCTTTGGAAATTCTCGAAGAGGTCGGTTTGAAAGTCCGCTATGAAGCTGCGCGCGAATTGTTCAAAAAGCATGGCTGCGTGGTCGAAGAAGAGCGCGTAAAATTTCCGCGCGCGGTGACGGAAAAATATCGCAAGATGGTTCCGTCCACATTTACCTTTCACGCGCGCGACCCAAAATTCGATAAGACGATTCCACAAGATAGCCCCGTCATTGTGACCGCAAGTTCCGCGCCTGACATCATTGACCCGGTCACGGGCAAAGAACGCCGCGCCACGTCTTTGGACATCGCGCAAATCGCGCACCTTGTCAATGAGCTGCCCGGCTACGATGTCTTTTCCATCTCCACGCTTGCCGACGACGCGCCCAAAGATCAATTTACGCTTTCGCGTTTATATCCCGCGTTGAAATATTGCGCCAAGCCGCTGCGAGTGACCACGACGGATATGAAAGACACGCATAGCGTGATGCAGATGGCGTATACGGTCGCTGGTAGTGAATCCGCGTACAAAGAACATCCCTTCCTCACGCATCATTATTGCCCGGTTGTTTCGCCGTTGACGATGGACAACCTCTCCACTGAAAACGTGATGTACTTTGCGAAGGAAGGGCTGCCCGTTTACCCGACCATCGTCCCCAACGCGGGACTCACTTCGCCGATGTCCATGGCTGGCACGCTCGCGCAAGGCAACGCGGAATTTCTCTCCGCGCTGGTGTTGATGGAGATGGTCAAAGAAGGCACGCCCACCATTTACGCCACGCTTGGCACAGTCGCGGATATGCGTTCCGGCGCGTATGCCTCCGGCGGAATCGAGTGCGGCATGTTGCACATGGCTTTCGCGCAGATGGCGCATTTCTACAACGTCCCATGCGGCGGATATATCGGTTTGACCAACGCCAAAATCAACGACGCGCAGGCGGGTTACGAAACGGGCATGTCTGCCATTGGCGGTTTGCTCAGCGGCATGGATATGTTCAACATCGGCGGATTGATTGACGCGCTGAAAACTTTTGATTTTGCAAAAGCCGTGATTGACGATGAAGTCGCGTTGAATATGAAACGCATGAAGCGCGGAATCAATTTCAGCGAAGATGAACTCGCGCTGCCGCTCATCAAAGAGGTTGGTCCCGGCGGCTCGTTTATCACCGCCAAACACACCGTCAAGCGGATGAAGACCGAAGCCGTGATGACCAAACTCGCAGACCGCGACACGCGCACTGGATGGGAGAGGAAAGGCGCGTTGGATATTCACGCGCGCGCAATGAACAAGGCAAAGGATGTCATGTCCGCGAACACCGCGCCGCTGATCTCCCCCGAATTAGATGTAAAACTCCGCGCGCAATTCCCCGGCCTGGTGGCTGGCGAGTTGAAAGCCATCGAATAGGTTATTTGTTACGTGTCTACTTGTTTACTTGTATACAGGTACACACGTAAATAGGTACACACGTAGAGACGGAAGGTTTTCATGTTTAATCTTTTCAAGAAACGCGAAGACAAATTTCAGAAACTGATTGAGCAGCAGGCATCCATTACTTACGAAGCCTTGCGCCTGTTGGTTAAATATTTAGAGACTCTCGACTCTGAAGTGGCGGAACAGCTTTCGCTAAAAGAAAAAGAAGCGGATGAAGTCCGCCGTATTTTGATTGACGAACTTAACCATACCTTTGTCACGCCATTTGACCGCGAGGATATTTTTTCGCTCTCGCGCTCCATTGATGATGTAGTGGATTATGCCGACAGCACTGTCATGGAAATGGTTGTGCTGAATGTGAAATCCACGCCGTATATGCAGCGCATTGCGTCTCTGTTGAAGGATGCCGCGTATGAAATCTGGCACGCAGTTCAACGTCTGCCGACTCATCCCAACGTCGCCAATGACCATGCAAACCGCGCAAAGGCTTTGGAGAATCGCGTCGAGGCTGTCTACCGCGAAGCCGTCGCGGATTTGTTCAGCGGTCCCGAGGATATTCATCATGTCGTCGAGATGTTGAAGATGCGCGAAGTGTATCGTCACCTTTCCAACGCGGCAGATCGCGGCGACGAAGCGGCAAACGTCATCGCGGATATTGTGGTGAAGAAAACATAATGCCTGCTGAATTAATCCTTGTCATTGGATTGGCGCTCCTGTTCGATTTTCTAAATGGGATTCACGACTCCAGTAATATCGTCGCAACCATGATCGCTTCGCGCGCGTTCAGTCCGCAAAAAGCGCTGGCAATGACGGCGGTTGCCGAGTTTCTTGGTCCTTTTCTGTTTGGAGTTACCGTTGCCAAAACCATTGGCGATGAAATTGCCCAATCCTCAGCCCTTGACTTAAAGGTAATCATCGCCTGTCTTGTGGGCGCAATTGTATGGAATCTTCTTACCTGGTTTTTGGGCATCCCCAGTAGTTCCTCACATGCGTTGATCGGCGGTATGGTTGGGGCGGTCATTGCTGGCGCGGGCTTTGACGCCATTAAACTGCACGGGTTTCAGAAAGTATTAATCGCGCTTTTTGCATCTCCAATCATTGGGTTTGTCTTCGGCTTTTTTATCACGCGCGTAATTTATTTCCTTGCGCAAAACGCGACGCCAAAGATCAACTGGTTTTTCAAGAAAGGACAGCTGATTACAGCGTTGGGTATGGCATTTAGTCATGGGACGAATGACGCGCAAAAAACAATGGGCATTATTACGCTCAGCCTATTAATCAGTGGGTACCTTTCTGAATTCACGGTTCCTTTCTGGGTGATTGCCGCCAGCGCGGGAGCGATTGCGCTTGGCACTGCAACCGGCGGCTGGAAATTGATTCGCACGCTCGGCGGTAAATTTTATAAAATCCGCCCGGTGCATAGTTTTGCCACACAATTAACCTCTGGGCTGGTCATTCTTTCCGCTTCTGCGCTTGGGTTGCCGGTTAGCACATCACAGGTGGTTAGCTCCGCGATTATTGGGGTTGGTTCATCTGAACGATTAGGCAAAATCCGCTGGAGTGTGGCGGGTGATATACTTACTGCATGGATGATCACCATCCCTGCCAGCGCGTTGTTTGCAGCAGTCGCCTATTGGGTGATTGTCAGATTTATTTTTTGAAACCATAATTTATTGTTAATGGTAATTTCATCTCTGGTTATATACTCGGTGAGTTGGCAAAGCGTTATAAGATCATTCATTCAAAGTTTGACTTTGAATTTTGATAATGCTACAATTTTGATGTCTATATGAGATTGGAGGTGTGTTCTTAAGAGATACGCTGTATGTTATCCAGTTCGTTCAATCCGTCAAAAATAAAAAATCACATAAGGAGATAGAGAGAAATGCGTACGAAAAATTTTGCTTACCATTTGCTTGCTCTGTTCGTAGTTGCGGCGACTTTGTTAGCCGCGTGTGGAGGCGGCGCGCC
>DZBA01000196.1 GCA_022729775.1 Anaerolinea thermophila
CGCATGAGCCGCGAACAAAACGCGGGCGATCTCGACGCAAAAATCAACGTGGGCTTCTTCCAGGGTGTGTACAAAGAGATGGCGCAAGGCGTTGTAGACCAGGTCTTTGAACACTTGCGCATCAAACGTCAAATCGTGGATGTGGTCAGCCAATATTCCAAAGGCAACTTCACCCCCACAATGGAAAGACTGCCCGGCAAAAAGGCATACATCCATGAAGCGGTGGATGTGGTACGCAACGGCTTAAGCGACATGATCAACAAAATTAACGACGCCGCAAACAACCTGAATTCAGCCGCCGCGGAGATTCTCGCCGCGACCACGCAGCAGGCATCAGGCGCGAGCGAGCAATCCGCAGCGATTACGCAGACCACAACAACCGTGGACGAAGTGAAAGCCATCTCCGAGCAGGTTGTGGAGCGCGCGCGCGAAGTGACCGACTCTTCCAAGCGCACAGTGGAAGTCTCTGTCGCGGGTCAAAAGGCTGTTCAAGAAACCATTGACAGCATGTACCAAATCAAAGAAAAAGTCGAAGGCATCGCGGAGAATATTCTCGCGCTTTCTGAAAAGACGCAGCAAATCGGCGAAATCATCGCCACCGTCAACGACATTGCATCGCAGTCGAACATGCTGGCGCTGAACGCATCCATCGAAGCGGCGCGCGCGGGCGAACACGGCAAGGGTTTCTCGGTTGTAGCAATGGAAGTCCGCAACCTCGCGGAACAATCCAAAGCGGCAACGGCGCAAGTCGGCGCGATACTCTCCGAAATTCAAAACGCGACGAACACCACCGTCATGGTCACGGAAGAAGGAACGAAGGGCGTAGATCGCGGCGTGCGTCTTGCGGCGCAATCGCAGGAAGCGATTGAAAAACTCGCCGAGACCATCCGTGAATCCGCGCAGGCAGCGATGCAGGTGATGGCTGGCGGTCAACAACAGGCGACGGGTATCGAGCAAATCGCGCTGGCAATGAAGAACATTAACCAAGTCACCGTGCAAAGCATGGCAAGCACCAAGCAGGCAGAAAAAGCCGCGCAAAACCTAAACGACCTCTCGCGCAAACTTGCCGACACCCTGCAAGCGTATCGAATGAATTAACGTCCCCGCGAGGAATGAAGCAATCTTCCATGATGGAAGATTGCTTCGGGAATTTTTCCTTTCTCGCACAGACATACAAGTCACAATGAATAGTGATGCCGCGCAGCAGGAATTCCGCAAAAAGATTATTGATTGTTTTCGGACGGAACTTGCTGAACACCTGCGCACCCTGAACGATGGATTGGACGCCATCGAGATGGGAAGGGTAAAAGGCGAAGAACGCGCCGCAACCCTGCACCGGGTTTATCGCGCAGCCCACACCATGAAAGGCGCAGCCCGCACGGTGGGCGTCACAATTGTCGAACAGATGGCTCGCTCACTGGAAAGTATTTTCTACGCAATAGACACGAACACATTGCAGCCATCACGAGAAATTTTTCAAGCATGTCGCCAAGTCTTCGAGGCGATTCGGGTCGTTCAAATTACATACGAGAACAATGAAATTGTCCCGCCCCATCAAGCCGTGCAAGCCCTGATGGAGCTGGAAGAAATTTGGAACCCGGAGATAGCCTTAAAAGGAATCAACCATGACATCTCTCAGCGCAAAAATACGTGAACAAATTATCAGCAGCTTTCGCGCCGAACTTGCGGAACACCTTCAAACCCTGAATAACGGTTTGCTTGCCATCGAGCAAGGCGCGGTCAAGGAAGAAGAACGCGCAGAAACTTTGCGCACCATCTTTCGGGCGGCGCACAGTTTGAAAGGCGCGGCGCGCGCGGTGGGCATCACCATCATCGAACAAATCGCGCATGAGATGGAGAGTGTTTTGGACGCGCTGCAAAAAGAGGCGCTGGAACCCTCGCAAGAACTTTTTAACGTTTCCTATCAAGCGTTGGACGCGATTCAATTCGTGCAGGAAAGCTACGAGAAGGGCGAAATCACGCCGCCTATTCAAGCTACCCAATCGCTGGTGGGATTGCAGCAACTTCTTCAACAAAGCGAAAGCAAGCCAGAAAAAAGGGATAAGACCAAACCAAACGGGAAGAATGGCAACGGCGCGAATCAGAAGAAAGAAGACCCGACTGCCTACGCGGAAGAACGCATCAAAAAGACTTTTGAGAATGTGCTTGAACCCAATCAAGGCGCCGAGCCATCCCAGCCGGTGGCGGTAAAAAATACGCCCCCTGCCCCGCCAAAGGAAAAAGAAAGCGAAGAACGCCGTGTTATGACAGATCGGCGCGGAACAGACCCCGAAACCGTGCGCGTCAAGGTCAACCGCCTCGATACGCTCATGGAACATCTCAACGAGCTGCTCATCATCAAAATACGCTCACAACAACGGCTGGAGCAAATCAAAAACATCAAGACAAAAGTCCGGTCATTGGAAAAGGATTGGCAGGAAGTTCGCGGCGCATACGCGCACCGCGCGCACGCCCAAAGCGATGACGCGGTGAAAGCCTCGAAGGATGAAAAGAAAGTCCTGCAATATGTCGGCATCACGCAAGAGCAGGTACATAACGTCAATCACGACATCAACATCATCGAGCGCGAAATGGCAAGCGACATTTCGCAAATGTCCCTCGCCATTGACGAGATCGAACTGGAAGTAAAAAGCCTGCGGATGCTGCCGCTTGGCACAATCACCGCTCCCTTTGCGCGAATGGTGCGCGACATCGCGCTCGAACACAACAAAGAAATTATCTTCCAAGTGCAAGGCGCGGATACGGAACTCGACAAGCGCATCCTTGAACAAATCAAAGACCCGCTGATTCACCTGCTGCGCAACGCAGTGGATCACGGCATTGAAATTCCCGCGCAACGCATCGCGGCGGGCAAGTCCCCTTCCGGGCGCATTACGCTTTCTGCTGAGCAAACCGGCAGGGATGTTGTCATCAAAATCGTGGATGACGGCAGCGGCATCAACATGGACGCGCTGCGCCATTCTGTTTCTAAAATTGGGATTGACCCGGGGACGTTGAGCGAATCCGCGCTGCAACAATACATCTTCGAGCCGGGCATTTCCACCAGCGCAACCATCACCGATATATCCGGGCGCGGCGTCGGCTTGGATGTTGTCCGCAAGGGCATGGAAGAATTGGGCGGCAGGTGCGAAGTCGTATCAACGCAAGGCAAGGGAACAACCTTCTCGCTGACCATCCCCGTGCGCGTGACAGGCTCACGCGGGCTGATGGTAAGGACCTCCAATCAATATTTTGCCATGCCCATCAATTCTGTAGACTATATTCTCTCTGTCAAACAAAAAGACATTGCCCTGCTCGAAGGACACGATGTCATCTACCAAAACAATAAACCGATTGCCCTGCTCTGGCTGTGCGATGTGCTTGACCTTCCGCGCACCGCTTCATTCATGGGCGATATTGAATTGCCAGTGGTCATCCTCAAAGGCGCGGAACATCACATTGCGTTTATCGTAGACCAATTGGCAGGCGAACAGGAAATTGTCGCCAAAGGTTTGGGCGACCAACTTTCACGCATTGCGGGCTTGGCGGGCGCGACCATTCTTGGGACCGGCGAAGTCGTGCTGATTCTCAACGCGAAGGATTTAATTGCGATGGCAATGCGCGGCGGATATACAACCGCCATGCAATCGCCTGTCGCCACCGATTCCAAAAATCCAGCGCGACCCATGCGCCGCATCCTCGTTGTGGATGATTCGATTACCACGCGCACGCTCGAAAAGAACATCCTCGAAGCGGCAGGGTACATGGTTGAACTCGCCACCGATGGACAGGAAGCGCTCAATCTGGTCAGTTCTGGCGCGTCGCCAGACATCATCATCTCGGATGTCTCGATGCCACGCGTCGGCGGACTTGAACTCACGCGCCGCATCAAAAACAACCCACAAACCACCCAAATCCCGGTCATTCTTGTTTCATCCATGGACTCCAGCCAGGATAAACTGCTCGGCATGGAAGCGGGCGCCGACGCATATATCAGCAAAGGCGGCTTCGACCAAACCAACCTTCTGGAAACCATCGAAATGATCGTCACACAAAAGGAATAGATATGAGTCCAGCAAAAAAAGAAATCCGCATTGTTGTTGTAGATGATTCACAAACCGCGCGCGAGTTGCTGGTAGCGCTGTACGAATCCGCCGGGCTGCGCGTGGTCGGCGTGGGCAAAAACGGCGAAGACGCCGTGCAGCTCGTCATGACGCACCGCCCGGATGTGGTCAGCATAGATGTTGTCATGCCCAAGATGGATGGATTGGAAGCGACGCGCGCCATTATGCGCGAAAGCCCCACCCCCATTGTGATTGTCACCGCGAGTTTGATGCGCGCCGATACCGACCTTGCGTTCGAAGCCATCAAAGCGGGCGCATTGACCGCCGTGCAAAAACCCGGCATCGAAGACCCGGAAACTTGTGAAAAACTCATCGAGACCGTAAAGTTGATGGCGACTGTGCCGGTCATTCGCCGTTGGACAGAGCATAAACATTCCGGGACAAACATCATCACCGCGCCGGGGTCAGATGCCAAAGCAGTGCGCTTAATTGGTATCGCGTCCTCCACTGGCGGACCGGGCGTGCTGGCGCAAATCCTCAAACCGCTGCCACGACAATTCCCCATCCCCATCCTCATCGTCCAGCATGTCACCAATGGTTTCGCTACCGGGCTTGCAGAGTGGCTGCACGAGCAAGTCAATCTGGATGTATATCTCGCGGGGCATGGCGAAATTCCCAAGCCCGGCGCGATTTTATTTCCGCCGGATGATTATCACATGCAGGTTAACAAGAATGGCGCAATCGAATTAAGTAAAGCTCCGCCATATAAAGGGCTGCGCCCCTCGGCGAATTATCTCTTCAACTCAATGGCTCGCTTCTATGGCGCAAGCGGAATGGGCATCATCCTCACAGGCATGGGTGATGACGGCGCGGAAGGCATGGAAGCGATGCACACATCCGGCGCAATCACGCTGGCGCAAGATGAAGATAGTTGTGTTGTATATGGAATGCCGCAGGAAGCGGTGAAGCGCAAGGCGGTCAAACGCATTATGACGCCCGACCAGATCAGCGAATATCTAACAGCCATGGCGGCTACAACATCATAAAAAGATGAGAGGGCAGTATGTCAAATATGAAAAATAAACCCAGTACGGTATTGATCGTGGAAGACAGCCCAACCCAGCTCATGCACCTGCAACACCTCATTGCCGGGCAAGGGATAGAAACCATTTGCGTACAAAGCGGAGAAGAAGGGCTGCATAACGCGCAGATTCATCTCCCCAACTTGATTGTGTTGGATATTGAATTGCCGGGCATGGACGGGCTGCAATTGTGCAAGCTGCTCAGCGAGAATAGATATACCAGCATGATTCCCATTGTCCTATTTACCCATCTCAACGACACCGAAACAGCGCGCTATGGTTTTTTGGCAGGCGCGATCAAATACATCCCCAAGGATGAATACGCAGACGATGAGCTGCTGGAAGTGCTGCGAACAAAAGGGCTGATTGCCTCTGAATTGAATATGGCATAGCCCAACATTATAGAAAGCGAGCATACAATGTCATCAGACAAAAAAACCGCATTAATCGTAGAAGACAGCCCCACACAAGCCATGCACCTAAAATACCTGCTTGATGATCACGGAATGCAAACTTATCTGGCGCATGACGGCGAAGAGGGCTTACACCTTGCCCAAATGCACATGCCCGATATCATCATCCTTGACATCGAATTGCCGGGCATGAACGGCATGGAAACCGCAAAATACCTGAAAGAAAATAAATATACCCACAGCATCCCGATTATTATGATGACGCATCTCGACTATCGGGAAACCTCCAAATATGGGGTTAAGGCAAGCGCGCTGAACTATATTCCAAAAGACGCATTTTCTGATATTGTGCTGCTAGAGACATTAAAGGCGCAAAACTTAATCGAATCAACCGAAGATATGGGAGCGTAATACGCGCGTTAAATTCAAACAGGGATGGCAAGTTCGCCATCCCTGTTTTTTTATATACAGTCTATGTATTTTCCAATCGAATGTTAATATTCACGCTGCCATCGCCCAGGTCAACGCCCTGAACAACAATCGCCTTACCGCTGGCGTGTCCATCGAAGACCATGCTGAAGGTTGTGTCAGAAGTGACGGTCAAGATGGGACGCTCGGTGTAACCGCTTTTTGTCAAAGCATCCATATAGAATTTCATCGCCTCATCCAAACTCATCTTCGCTTGGAAGTTGACGCCTTCGCCCATGTTCATCACATTGGTTGCGCCATCGGGAATGGGGAATTCACTTTCCACGCCCGCGCTGCCCTCATCCACAGAAGGAGCGGCGGGCGGTTCTGCTTCCTGCTCCACATCGCCGCCTTCACTCGCGGGCGGCTCAGTTACCGCTGGCGCATCCCCTCCGCTTGTCAACGTCTGACACGCAAACGAAGCAAACAAAAGGGCAAGCAGGACAAATACAATACTAAATTTCTTCATAATAGTTTCTCCTTTTTTTCATGACGATTATAAAAACCTTCGGAACATTTTGCGTAAGGCAACTTAATTATACAGGCAGTAAAGTGTTTTTCAATAATC
>DZBA01000197.1 GCA_022729775.1 Anaerolinea thermophila
AATTCTGGCTTGGGTTACAAGCAGAATATGATTTAGATGTTACGCTTGATTCTTTGGGAAGTCGTCTTGATAGAGAAGTACGACCACGAGTGCCAGCGTAGTTTTTCAAAGCAAAGGTTTCTGGTAAGCATAAACGCCAGCCAACAAAGTGCGCACCCGACATGTGGGACTGCGTTGTGCGCGTGCGGCATTTTCGAGCATTTTTTTTGCTTCGAGTTTTTCCTGCCTATCGAGCGAGTCAGCATCCCACTTGCCGCGCCAGTAACGTATGCGGTTAGCCCGCCCCTTCCATCATTATTTGATTGAGTGAATTTGAGCAATCTTAATAGAAATACTTCAACCCTTCATTTCAAACGCGACAAAATGGGTTTTGGAAAAGGCAGATGTGTTTGTATTTGAATATTCAGAGGAGCGCGAAATGAAAATCAACAAAAAAATCATGATTGTCTTTTTCGCGATACTTATTGTAGTTCTGCTTGGTTTTGGTTTAAGAGTAGATTGGCTACCAGCCCTTGTGCTATCTATTCTGCAACTTGTTCTTTTCGTTTGTCTGTTTTTCTTACCCACCATCATTTTGGGAGCAATCATGCGCCATCCGCCGGTCTATCGTCGCGTGTGGCGCAACCGATTCGCGCGTGTCATGGTAGTTCTAGGAAATGGGCTGTTGTGTCTGGGGCTTGCGTATCTGATGTTTACTTGGGTAGCGACAACTTTATCCTATGACATCGCAAAGCCTGACCCGGCATCGGGTATCACACGGGCTGATATGGAGCAGTTCAAATCGGCTGTCTTTAACGAAATGTGGCTCCGCCAAATCATTCCAGGAGTCCAAAGCCAAACATGCTTTAGCAGGAAGGTTGTTGTGTGTCAAATTGCCGATGTGGTGAGCCATATTGGTTTCAGTTGGTTCGTCTTTCTCGGAGCAGCATTCTTGCCTACACTGTTCAACCTCTTACTGGGCTGGAAATACACCCGCGAACCTGATGATACAAATGGGCAGTTTCTTGAAAATCAAAGGAAATAAGGAAATCATGAAAACAAATATGAAAACCATAGGCTTGATTGGCGGTATGAGTTGGGAATCTTCCATTGAGTATTATCGCATCATCAACGAATCTGCCAAGTTGAAATTGGGCGGGCTTCATTCGGCAAAGTGCGTCATGTATTCGGTGGATTTTGCGGAGATTGAAGTTCTCCAACATCAGGGGAAGTGGAACGAGGCTGGGGAAATGCTCGCGCGCGCGGCAAAGAACGTGGAAAGCGGCGGCGCGGATTTTGTCGTCCTCTGCACAAACACCATGCACAAGGTCGCGGACGAAATCCAATCCAGTATCAAAATTCCGCTTTTGCATATTGCAGATGCCACCGCGCAGCGTGTCAAAGACGCGGGCATTAAAAGAATTGGTTTGCTTGGCACGCGCTTCACCATGGAAGAGGAATTTTATAAAGGCAGGCTCACCCAAAGATATGGCTTGGATGTGCGGATTCCCGATGCCTGCGAGCGTGAAATTGTCCACCGCGTTATTTATGAGGAACTCGTACTCGGTAAAATATTGCAGCGCTCCAAAGAGCAATATATGGACATCATCGAGCAGATGGCGGGGCAGGGCGTGGAGGGCGTGATTTTGGGCTGCACTGAAATTGGGTTGTTGATTCATAAGCACGACAGTCAAATTCCCCTATTCGATACCACCAGAATTCACGCAGAAGCAGCAGTTGAGTTTGCGTTGAAGTAACATCTTATAAATGAAGCAAAAAATTTCGGAATATCACTCCGAAGTTTTTTGCTTTTAACTGGTGTTATGTGCTGTTCCGAAGATTTTCTCGTAACGCGGTTATGGCAGGCAAATCTTCGGAACGTTTCGCGTAAGGTGAGTTTTTAATTCTCTTTGATGGCTTACAGGCTGGTGTCTGTGGAATTGCCCAGTGAAAAAATAAAATTAGTCATTATGAAATCTTCATCTCGTATTCTCTTTTGGACTATTGCCGCGCCGATGGTATTTACTGTCTATTGGCTTTATATGCGCTTTTTTTGTTGGCATAATTTTTACTATTTACTAGGTGATATGCCTAAACGTCCATACGTTTATCGCGCGCTGACCATATACATTATTAAGGCGCTTTCTCTGGTTGCTTCTTATTCAGTGGAGACGTATGCGCATATTCTTATTTTTATTAGTTTCGTCGGCTTTTTAATTTCCATTCGCGCAATGGCTTCCTTTTATTGGAATGAGATGCAGCGCGAGTTCATTACCGCGCTGTCCGCTTTTGCGCTTATGCCGCTCATGTTCGAAAATGAACACATCTACGATATTCCAGCCTTGTTTTTGTTTACCCTTGCGCTTGCGCTCATGCAAAGAGAAAGGTGGAAAACATTTCTGTGGGTATTCACTTTGGCAAGTTTGAATAAAGAGACCAGTATTTTATTAACTGTGGTTTTTGGGGCGGTTTATTGGAAACAGCGCGATAGAAAGTTTTGGAGCTTATCCGCCGCGCAAATTGCAATTTATTCTGTTGTTCGCGCGGCTGTAATGTTTGCTTTCCGAAGCAACCCAGGCGTGGTGATGGAAACCCACTTTTTTTTGCATGTCAGCGCAATTTGGCGAAACCCTGTTGGGAGTCTGATACTGTTTGCATTTTTGGGCTTTGTTTTATATGCCATAAGCAAAGGCTTCAAAACATCCCCTTTATTTTTACGCCGCGCCATTGTTATTTTACCCATCTTATATATCTTGTATCTGGTTGGTGGAGCGCCCTTTGAGATTCGAGTGTTTTACGAGGCATTCCCTATAATATTTTTATTATGTGTCTGCGCCGTCATAAGACCTGCCGCTTGACCTTTCGCTTTCCCGTGCCTGTGGATATAACATCTCATAAAAAAACTTCGGAACATCACTCCGAAGTTTTTTTGTTTTTACGCGCCTTCTTCCGCCATTTTATTCGCAATACGCTTGACCACTTCCGCGACGCCGCCGATGGGGTTTTTCAGCGTCTCGAATGCGACTTCTACAATTTCCGGCGCCATGCGCTTGATGTTGCGGAATCTGCGCGCGAGGAAACCCTCATTTGGTTCGGGTTTTTCGATCTCGGTTTGAATTTCTTCAAACTCCGCGTGGATGTCCTCTTTTTCGGCGGGTTTCAAATCGGGGCGCTTTTCCACCTCGGCGCGAATCTTCTCGAACAAGGGCGCGACGTTAATGCTCTGGTTGCTGACCGTATTATGGTTGCCGACCACGATGTTGCTCCCCTGCACGCTGCCACCGATGACAATGCTGCCGTTGCTCGCGCTCAAACTATTCTTGTCTTTTCTGTCTGACATACTGCCTCCATTTTATATTGATTATTTGGTTGCTTATCTCTTTGGCGCAATCACCACGCGGAATCCCAAATCGTCGTTGAACATCAACGGCGTTGACCAGTTGCAGAAGGACGAACGCGCAAACCATTGATAGCCGATCCACGACCCGCCGCGCACAATCCGATATTTTTTATCCTCGTCATACCAAGAGCGCGTCCACTCCCAGATGTTGCCGCTCATATCCCACGCGCCAGAGGGGCTGATTCCCTGCGGAAAAGTCGCCACCGATGTCGTGCCGCCCAACCCCGAACCAGTGACGTCGCTGTCCCATGTATTTGCAGCCGATTTATCGAAGCCTTCACCCCAGGGATATTCGCGCCCGTCTTCGCCGCGCGAGGCGCGTTCCCATTCATTATCATTTGGCAGGCGGATGGTATAGCCTTCGGGGATGGCGACAATTTTGCGCGAAAGCCAATTGCAATATGCTTCCGCTTCGAACCAACTGACGCCCACCGCCGGCGCAATGGGATTGCCCAATTCGATGCTGTGCCAATAATACGGCGCATTTCTCTTGGCAGCGGGACGATGTTCCAGCCACTCGCGCGCTACCGCTTCCATTGTGCGCGAATCATACTTGCCTGTGCGCCATTCCCATCCTTCTTCGCTCCAGAGTTCATGATTTTGATAGCCGTCTTCCTTAACAAATCGCGCAAACTGGATGTTGGTCACGGGGTACTTCCCGATGAAGTACATATACGGAATCTCTTTTGATTCCTTTTTGACACCGGATAAATACGTCCCCGCGGAAATTTCTGCAAAGCGGTCTAGGTCTGTGGGCTGCCACTTGAGTCTTCCCAGCAGAAGTCCCGCGTGTCTTCTCAATTCAGGGCGGATTGCTCCATCCTGCATGGTGGTCACCAGCGCTTGAACAACGCGGTCTTTGCTTTGCTGCGGAACGCCGCCAGGCCACGTATCTAAAACAGCATCGCCGGCAAGCACCACCGCCTCGCCGGGGGGACCGGGTTGGTTTTCTACCAACGCTTCGACCACTTGACCGGAGACTTTTGGAAGCTGCTGCCGAATTCCCAAATATCCAATGGTGAGCAGGGTCACTTCGCGCCATGCTTGTTCGCCCACGTGCGCGGATAAGGTTTCTATAATGGGCTTGGAATCGCCTTGTCCCAGCAACGCCAGTGCAACCGCCGCGAGATATTCCTCGAATGTTAAATGGATGAAGCCATATTCGCCGGGACCGCGCTCCAACAACAGCGCGGCGTATTCATGTACGTCAATCAAAAATTGGCGCGCAGCCTGATGCGGCGATGCCTCGCTGCGTTCCAAAAATAATTCTTCGAGCTTGCGGCGCATGTCTTCACGTCCCACCAAGCCAACGCCCGGGCTGACTTCGTGCATCCACAACGCCAGCGGAGCGAGAATCCGCAGCGTTTGAATTTCGTCAATATCGCGCCCCGGCGCGCGTCCGCTTAAACTGCGCGCGCGATTCCATGTCGAAAGCAGGGTGTTCACATATTGGTCGTATAACTGCACGCGGCGTTCCGGCAGGGATACGCCCTGGCGTTTCATTAAGGTCAGGATGGTGAGCAGCAGGGGAGTGGACGCCAACTGCCGCACGCCGGGGTTTTGGTGAATTGCGTCGAGCAATTCGCGGCGTTCGGTCTCCGCGTCCATCTGCGCGATGGATGTATTGCCCTGCGCCTGCTTTTCGATTGCGGATGTCCATGATGTGACAAACTCTTCGATTTCATCATCTTCAAAATCAACGATGGTACATTCCATCAAGTCTTCAGCAGAGGGACGCACGGCGCGATACCCAACTACGCGGCTGGTCAACACAAATTTATTTCCCTCGCGGCGATGGAAGGCGAAGAAATCCACCACGCGCTCGACAACCATGTTTCGCAGGCTCAGGTCGCGCACTTCATCCAAACCATCGAGCAGCATCAGCGCGCGCCCGGCTTTCAGCGCTTCGCTTAACATATCCACGATGGGAAGGTTCGCGCCGATGCCTGCAAAATATTCCGCAATGAAATCATCGAGGCGGATGTCGCGGGTGTTCAGCGCGTTTGCAAACGCGGCGACAGGCAGCAGGATGGGCAGGTAATCATTTAACCCGATTTTGATTCCCTCTCCGCGCGCAAGCCTGACAGCGAGATATTTCAAGAAGGTTGTTTTGCCCGCGCCGGGGTCGCCAAGTACGATGAGACCGGAATGTTTTTGTAAAATTTGCAAAAGCGGAACAGGCTCGCCAAAGCGCAAGATTTCATGCTCGTCGTCCGTCACCTCGCGCCCGGCAAGACTGATCTCGCGGTTCCATGTTTCGCCTTCGGGCAATTCCATGCGCGCTTTGAGCGGCACGTACAGGTCGAGCAATTTCAACCTTAACGGAACGCGGTCTGAAACGCCCATCCCTTTCAGGCTGAGGTAATAATGACGGTCTGTTAAATAGGCAAGGTACGCCGCTGTGGATTCGCGCAGCTTTTCGGGCGGCATGGCGGGTTGCAGCCCGCGCCAAAAACGATCAGCAAGGACAATGGTCTGTCCGTGAATGATGGCGCTGTCTGTAATGGAACCGCCGATGGCGATGCTTTGGTCTTCCGCTTGAATTTCCTGCTCTGGCGCGGCGCGTTTGGTGGTTTTTTTTGAGGGTGTCTTATTTTCTGTCATGCTTACCTCGCTCGTTCGGAATGTTGTAATTGTAACAAATTTTAATTGACGAATTAGAGGGCGTTTTTTTTTCGAGGCATTTCCCTTCAGCAATTCCAAATCTAAAACCCTTTGCCACCGATTTCACGGATTTTCACCGATTGTGTAATGGTCAGAAATCTGGCGAACACTTTTTTGAACCACGGAGGCACGGAAACACGGAGAAAAACAAAGAAAAGCCTCCGTGCCTCTGTGTCTCAGTGGTAAAAGGTTTTGTTCGCCCTTTATCTGATGATTACAGATTTTCACCGATTGATTAAAAAAATCCGTGCGAATCTGTGGCTGGTCTTTTGGTTTTTGGCTTTTCTTGTTCCAGATTTGGAATTGCTGATTTCCCTTCTTTTTGACGGTAAAATATTTGCATGACACTAAAAATTGTATTCATGGGTTCGCCCGATTTTTCGCTGCCGACTCTTTCCACGCTTGCAAGAGAATATCAAGTTGTTGGGGTGGTGACGCAGCCTGACCGCGCTTCGGGACGCGGGCGCGAGTTGAAATCTCCGCCGGTTGCGATTCTTGCGCGCGAGT
>DZBA01000198.1 GCA_022729775.1 Anaerolinea thermophila
CAAATGATTTGCGACTGGCTCGGTATTTGTTTTTAGGAATACGAATTAAATAACTTACCATGTCATTCCGAACGGAGTGAGGAATCTCTACGATTATCTCATAGCCCCTCACCTGCATTACATGCTTCGCGGCAGCGCGGTGCAAGTGTCGGAGCGGTGCGTAACATCAGTTAAATAAGAGACCTGTCATTTCGAGTAAAACCACAGCGCGAGAAGAAGCGCGCGGTTCAAAGCGAAAGAAACAAAACCCCTGCCACAGATTACACGGATTATCACGAATTGATTTAAAAAAATCCGTGCAAATCAGTGAAATTCGTGGCAAAAAACGCCTTTGGATTTCTTGTTTCTTAGTAGCGAAGCGAGAAATCTTGCCCTGCAACAAAGGGTTTCTCCTCGCTCTGCTCGTCGAAACGACACCATCGCGTAAGGTCACTTACTTAACCGAATCCAGCATCGGTAAAAAGATATTTTTATAAAGCGCGTCGCGTTCGTCCTTGTGCGAGAACATAATGACCACCAGCGAATTTTTCCCATACTTTGTCATGGCAATATCCACCGGACGGCTGTTTGATGTGGAGGTGTAAAGCGTCCACGTTTCATTATGCTGCCCCGCGTTAATGGGCGCGGTGTCTAATCCGCGATAGCCGTAAGCGCTCAACGAAAGCCAGTCTTTTAATTCGCTGATGCTGACGTTTACCTGCGCAACGCCGATTTGCGTGATATCCAGCAGCGAACTGGCGCGCAGGAAGAATCCATCCCCAAAGTCGAACCAGCCTTTTGGCGCCTTCAACTCCACGCTGCCCGCGCGTTTTGATTCAAATTCAATTTTTGCGTCTCCCGCGTATGGCGTCAGGAAGGCAACCTGACTCAATTCGTTTAAGCACGCGCGGTCTGGTTCCACTTCTGGGGTCTTCAAAAAGTTAACCGCTGTGTTCATTGCGCAGCCGGTGATGTCCGCGGCGGTGGGCGTATGTCCCTGATTGGGGAATTCGAAATAATAGCTGTGACTTAATTTGCCGGCGATTTGTTCCCCGTAAAATGGAGGCGTGCTGGGATCGTACGTCCCGGTGATAATCAGCGCGGGGATGTCGCTGGACACCGCGTCATTTTCACCATACGCCGGTTGGATACTTCCCCATCTTTTGCATGTGTTGTAGATGTCGTTTGCGTCGCCATAAAATGGCAGCCACGAATGTTCTTTGATGTCGTTCCGCGAGACGATGGCTTGCAGGTCGTCCGCTGTGGTGGCAAAGATATGCTCATGGCACATCATGGAAATATATAAGCCCGGGTTGATTCCTTCAAATGCAAACGGCATGGCGTATTGCGCCGCGATCAAGGTCGAATAATCGCCGTTCTTAATGCGGTAGATGGTCTGCGGCGCGGTATGAATCAGCGACGAGCTTTTAATCGAACCAAGCACAATGGACATCAACGTAGAGCCGTTTACGGTTTCTGTAATTCTGCCCACCGGGTATGCGGTGGAAGAGACCGTCACCGGGTTTTTATCCAGTTCGTTGGTTAAATCCCAAAATACAGTTTCGAGGTTTGGGTAGGCGGCGTTACATTCCGGCGAGGCGGCGCAGCCGTCGAACAGCGCGCTCAGCGCGGAGTCCACTGCTTGTGGATATTCAAGGAAGATATTTGCTTCCACCGGCACCACAGAATCCAAGATCGCAGACTTGACGATTTCCGGGTATTCGCGCATGGTCACCAGCGCGAGGCGTGTCCCGTAGGATGCGCCGTATAAATTCGCTTTTTGATATCCCAATACAGTAATCACATCTTTTAAGTCCGCTGCGCTGGCGGCTGTGGTGTAGGCGTTTAACTTTACGCCTTTGACGCTCATTAAACCATTGCAGGAGATGAACGCGTTGGAATACACCAGCTCGCGCGTCTCGGCTGGCAGCAGCCCGTGAATATCTTGCGAGTAGGCTTTGGTCAATTCATCACATATGAGCGCCGGCTCAGAGAGACCCGTTCCGCGCTGGTCGAAGACCACAAAGTCGTGTTCTGCAAGGAAGGGCTGCACCAGATATGGATAGGCTTCTGCGCTTAATTGAATTGCCCCGGCGCCCGGTCCGCCCTGAAGGAATACGACCGGCTCTGCCGGGGTTTCATTCGTGCTGTGAAAAACCGCGTATGCAAGTTTGATGGTGTGATTTGGGTCTCCGGTGCGGTCTTCTGGCACGACCACATATCCGCAGTTGACTTTGGCATCCTGCGGGACTTCAAAACTACAAGTCGCGGTGTTTGTGTAAGGCGAATAACTCACCGTCGGCAATGGGCTTGGAATCGCTGTCGGCGGTTCGAGCGTGAAGGTGGGCGTATCTACAACGGGCGGCGTGATTGTTTCGGTGGAAATGGTCACAGGCTGCGGCGCGGGCGCGGATGTGGTTTGCGCGGGGCGAAGGAAGAGCATGTAAACAACGCCCGTCGCGCTGCATATCAAAACAAAAGCCCCCACTACGGCTGAAATCAAAATCCAGTTTGCGCTTTTCTTTTTTGCTTTTTTCTTTTCAGGCTTGGTTTCTTTGGGCGCGGAAATTTTTTCCGTTTCGATTTTGGGCGCAGCCTGTTTTTCCGCTTGAATCACAGGCTGCGCGGCGGGCGGTTTTGGCGCTGGCGGCGTGGAAATACCCCCCAGTTGTTTTTTCGCTTCGGCGTTGTTGGGGTTGAGCGTCAACACGCGCTTCATGCAATATTCGCGTTGATTTGGCGCGGAACATGTCATCCCAAGAAAATACCATCCGCGTTCCGACATCGGAAATTCTTTGACGACTCTGGCGAATATGGCGTTTGCATTTGCCATATCGCCCGCTTTCGCTGCGGCTATTCCCGCTTTGATTAAATCTTCTTCTGACATGTTCCCTCGCCGTTGTGTGATGCGTTATTCTAATCCATTTTAATCTTTCAAGGCTATAATGCAGATATGACAGACTCACGTTATGAAGAACTCAAATCACAAATCAATTTTCATAATTATCGCTATCACGTTTTGGACGCGCCCATCATCAGCGACGCGGAATATGACCGCCTGCTGGATGAACTGAAGCAGATTGAATCCGCGCGCCCGGAATGGATTACCCCCGATTCTCCCACGCAGCGCGCAGGCGCAAAACCCGCCGACAAGTTCGAGAAGATTCGCCACCCCAAACCGATTCTCTCCCTTGCAAACGCTTTCGGCGCGGAGGATGCCCGCGCATGGCTGGAGCGTATTTCCAAAATTGATGACCGCGTGGAAAAAGCGCAATTTGTCGTCGAGCCGAAGATTGACGGCTTGTCGGTTGTGCTGCACTACCGCGATGGTTTTTTCACGCAAGGCGCAACGCGCGGCGATGGTGAAGTGGGCGAGGATATTACATCGAACTTGAAAACAATACGCGCGATTCCGTTGAAGATACCTGTTGCAGAGTTAGAAGTTACAGGCTACAAGTTACCCCGGTATCTCGTCCTTCGCGGCGAAGCGTTCATTCCTATTAAAGATTTCGAGACGTTGAATCGAAAACTGGAAGAAGCGGGGGAAAAGACTTATCTTAATCCGCGTAACACGGCGGCAGGCTCGCTGCGCCAACTTGACCCCGCGCTGACTTCTTCACGTCCGCTGACTTTGCTGGTCTATCAAATTGTGTGCCATGAAGGCGGCGAAGTCCCAACTTCACAGTGGGAGATTTTGCAATATCTCAAAGCGCTGGGCTTCCCCATTACCGATGTCGCAAAACGATTCGATAATCTTGAAGCGGCAATCGCCTACACCGAGACATGGAACAAAGGGCGCGACAGTTTGCCCTATGAAGCCGATGGCATGGTGATTAAACTCGACGACCTCAAACTCGCGGACGAGCTGGGCTTTGTCGGCAAAGACCCGCGCGGCGCGGTTGCGTTCAAATTCCCCGCGCGCGAAGTGACCACAACCTTAAAAGAAATTGGCGTTGCTGTGGGGCGCACGGGTGTGCTGACTCCGTATGCGATTCTCGAACCCGTTGAAATCGGCGGCGTGATTGTAGAACGCGCGACGCTGCACAACTTTGACTTCATCGCGGAAAAAGACATCCGCGCCGGAGATAGAGTCCTCGTCAAACGCGCGGGCGAGGTGATTCCCTACATCATCGCGCCTGTGATAGATGCCCGCACCGGCAAAGAGAAACCCTGCCAGCCCCCGTCAAAATGCCCGGCATGTGAACAGCCTGTGGAACATTTCGAAGGCGAGGTCGCGTGGTATTGCGTCAATGCGGCTTGTCCCGCGCAGCTGGTTCGCAACGTGGAGCATTTCGTCTCGCGCGGCGCAATGGATATTGTGGGGATGGGAATCGAAATCGTAAAAAAATTAATCGAATCCGAGAAAATTTCGGATGTCGCCGATATTTATACATTGACAAGGGAAGACATTCTTGACGCCATTACGAAAAAAGATAGAAAGACAAAGTCCGCCCCGTCCGGGAAGAATGCCGATAATTTATTGACGGCAATTATTGAATCTAAAAAACAGCCTTTGAGCCGTTTGATTGCCGCGCTGGGGATTCATGGCGTGGGCGAGGTGATGGCGAAAGATTTATCCCGCGCGTTTGGAAGTCTTTCCGCGTTATCGCAAGCGAGCGCGGATGAACTCCAGCAAATCGAAGGCGTGGGACCGAACATCGCCGAATCCATTGTGGATTGGTTTTCGCGGAAGGCAAACCAAAACCTGTTGAAGAAGTTAAGCGCGGCGGGCGTAGACCCGCAAATGCAGAAAGACGAAAAGAAAAAAGAAGGCGCGTTAAGCGGCTTGACCTTTGTTGTCACCGGCACGCTGCCGACTCTTTCGCGCGATGACGCAAAGACCTTTATCGAATCGCATGGCGGAAAATCCACCGACAGTGTCAGCAAGAAAACAAGCTACCTCGTGCTGGGAGAGAATCCCGGCTCGAAGTTTGAAAAGGCAAAATCATTGGGCGTGAAAATCATTGACGAAGAAGGGTTGAAACAACTAGCCCAACCTTAAACCTTCAACCCGCAACCTGTAACCTTAAACCTGCAACTTCTTGTAACTTGCGCCAAACTGGACTAAACTTACAACATTCTTTTTCGGGAGGTTCCCCCACATGGATTTCAACAATGCAAATGACTCTGTCATGCGCCGAATGCAGGCGCTTGCAAACCGTATCACCCACATAAAATCCCAAGATTTTTATTTCTACAACCAGGCTGTTGAAGAAATTTTACCCGGCAACAAAGTCCGTGTGAATGGGCGCGTGATGGGTATGTATGCCTCATATAGTTATTTGGGTTTGGTCGGGCATCCGCGCATTAACGAAGCGGCAAAAAAAGCAGTGGATAAATTTGGCACAGGCACAAATGGCGTGCGCACGCTGGCTGGCACGCTGACCATTCACAACGAACTGGAAGAAACGATTGCAAACTTCAAACACGCCGAAGCCGCCATTACCTACACATCGGGTTATGCGACGAATTTAACCGTCATCTCGACCTTGATGGGACGCGGCGATTACGTCTTCTCGGATAAGATTAACCACGCGTCCATTGTGGACGGCTGTTTGATGTCCGGCGCGGAGTTTCGCCGTTTTCGCCATAACGACATGGCGCACCTCGAAGGGTTGTTGAAGAACGCGCCTGCGGATGTATCCAAACTTGTCGTCGCGGATTCCGTATTCAGCATGGATGGCGATATTATTGACTTCCCGAAAATCGTTGAGTTATGCAAAAAATATAACGCATGGTTGATGATTGACGAAGCTCATTCGGTGGGTGTGCTTGGCAAAACCGGCACAGGCATCGAAGAGCATTTCAACATGTATGACAGCATTGATATCAAAATGGGAACGCTGAGCAAAACCATTCCCTCGGTTGGCGGGTATGTAGCTGGGAAAAAGGAATTAATCGAATTCCTGCGGCACGGCAGCCGCGCGTATATCTTCTCTGCCGCGCTGCCGCCTGCGCAAGCCGCCGCCGCAAACGAATCTTTCAAGGTGATCCTTGATGAACCCTGGCGCATCGAAAACCTCAACCGCAACACCAAGCAATTCATTGGCGGGTTGAAGGGCATGGGCTTCGACACCTTGTTGACCGAGACCGCCGTTGTCCCGGTCTTATGCGGCGAAGATGACAAGGCATTTGCGCTTACCCGCGAATGTCAGATGAACGATGTGTTCGTGCTGCCTGTGGTCTCCCCTGCCGTTCAGGAAGGAATGGCGCGCTTAAGAGCCACCATCACCGCCGCGCATGAGACGGAAGAAATTGACCGCGCCATGAATGTCATCGGCGAGGCGGGTAAGAAATTGGGCATGGTAAAGTAGAAAAATGGCTAAATAGACAGGCGGCGCAAGTCCCTGTCTATTTTTTTGTCATGTCGTTTGGGCGTGTTTCAAATGAGTTGAGAGAAATCGGTGTAGCGTGTTCCGTTTTGAACGTTACGCAACACGCTACACACGCCACGCGACGGAGTTCAACTGAAACGAAATGCACCTATGTCATTTTTGGTTTTACAGGATAATTTTATTAGTTCCCCCTTTCGCTTTGCAAAGAGGTCGCCTGTTGTTGTGT
>DZBA01000199.1 GCA_022729775.1 Anaerolinea thermophila
ACGCAAAAGGCGGCGTTTGAATTCTATGAAGCCATCACCGCCGCGTCGTTGAGCAAAGGACGCGAAAAACAATTCCTTGAAGACGCGGATATTCAATTGCAAAGATTGAGGCTGTATTTGCGCTTATGTCACCGCATGAATTTTTTAGACAGCGGGCAGTACCAACATGTTTTCGGTATGATCGAAGAAATCGGCAAACTGCTTGGCGGCTGGACGAAGAAGGCGGCGTAGCGTATGTCATTGCGAGGAGCGGAGCGACGAAGCAATCTCACCGCTCAAACAAGGAGATTGCTCACCTGCCCTTGCGGGCGGTGCAAGGGTCGGGAAAATCGCCCTCGCAATGACATAAAGTATAATGTTTGCGCCAATGCAAATTGGCGGGGCTGGCTGGTAACGTCGTGTTGTTCGCGGCGGCGCATACAACAATGAAGGCTCGAATCTGCGTTGTGCGTATCGCAACAATAGGAATCCCAACAACAGGAATGACAATCAAGGCTTTCGTGTTGTGGTGGTGTCGTCGTTCATGCTTCTCTTTGTTAAAGCAAGGTCAGGCTTAAAGCCTGACTTACCGCTCAGGACAGAAATGCTCTCCCCGTAGCAATGGAAGCCGAGTCCGCAACTATACTGAGAAATAGTGCAGCCAAGCCCTGGCTGGTTCTGCTTCCCCAAAACCTCCGAATTTTGAAAAAACTCGGAGGTTTGAAAAAGCGGAATCAGGCGAATATAGAAGAGCCGCGCGACCTCGACCTCACCGTCACGCCGCGCGGCAACTAAAACCCCAGACCTGACAGGTTTTATCGCAACTTAACCCGGCGGAATCTTTTGTGAATCAGAATCGACTCGCTCAATCACAGCTCTGTGAAAACGCTTCGACATACTCAGCGCAACGCCTGTCAGGTCTTGAACTGTACGATTGGGACAACCTGCTCCTCGCCTACCGCAAAGCCGCCAAAGGTAAGCGCGGACATGCTGACGTGGCAGAGTTTGAATACAAACTCGAAGACACCCTGCTTCAACTTCAACGCGAACTGCGGGATGAAAGTTATATGCCGGGGGAATATCACAGCTTCTACATCCACGACCCTAAAAAGCGATTAATCTCCGCCGCGCCGTTTCGGGATAGAGTCGTCCACCACGCGCTGTGCAACCTCATCGAACCGATTTTTGAAAAATCCTTCATTTCAGATTCCTACGCCAACCGCGTCGGCAAGGGAACTCACAAAGCGCTGGACAGGGCGCAAGGCTTTGCCAGAAGATTCAAGTATGTGTTAACTTGCGATGTGAAGCAATTCTTTCCCAGTATAGACCATGCGGTTTTGTATCGCGAAATTCATTTCGCATTGGAGCGGCGCGAAATAAATTTCGCAGTACAGGGCTTGATTCAAAAAATTCTCCGCAGCGGCGTTGGCGTTTTGCGCGAAGAATACGACATGGTTTACTTTACAGGCGACGACCTGTTTGCGCTTCACCGCCCGCGCGGGCTGCCCATCGGAAATTTAACCAGCCAATTTTGGGCAAACTGTTATTTGAATCCCTTCGACCATTTTGTCAAACGCAATTTGCGCTGCAAAGGGTATCTCCGCTATGTGGATGATTTTCTCCTGTTCTCGGATAACAAAGATGAATTGAACGCATGGCGCGAAAAAATCACCGCCAAACTTTGCGAGTTCCGCCTGACCTTGCATGAAAACAAATGCCAGCCGCGTCCCGTCACAGAAGGGATTCCGTTTTTGGGGTTTGTGTTGTATCCCAATCACAGGATGTTGAAACGAAAAAAAGGAATCGCCTTTCAGCGTAAGTTAAAAAACCTCCGAGTTCTACGAGAACTCGGAGGTTTGACTCGCGCCCAATTACAAGCAAGCATTCAAGGCTGGGTGAATCATGTCCGCTGGGGAAATACGTGGCGGTTGCGATATGTTCTTCTTAACTAACTCACCTTACGCGCTGTCATTTCGAGCGAAGCGAGAAATCTTGTCCCGCCGCAAAAGATTTCTCCTCGCTCCGCTCGTCGAAACACTTGCGCTGTACGCCAGTGCGGTGTGACAAATAGGTTTGTTTACTTCGACCCGCCCTCTGTCTCTGACGACTCTGCGGAAATTTTTTGCGCAAAGAAGATCGGCAGGAAGGTGATGAGAATCACGATGGTGGCGACCACGTTGGTCACGGGACGGTCACGCGGGCGCACGAGCTGGGAGAAGATCCAAATCGGCAGGGTGGATTGTTGTCCTGCGGTGAAGGTGGTGACGATGACTTCGTCAAACGAGAGCGCGAAGGCGAGCATCCCACCGGCGAGCAGGGCTGTGCCGATGTTCGGCAGCACCACGTAACGAAAAGTCTGGAACGAGTTCGCGCCCAAATCCATCGAGGCTTCGATCTGCGTGCCGGACATGCGGCGGAAACGCGCCAGCACGTTGTTATAGACCACCACCACGCAGAAGGTCGCGTGACCGATGATGATCGTCCAAAATGAAAATGGAATTTCCATCGAACCAATCGCGGAGCGCAGCGCGATGCCGGTCACGATGCCGGGCAGCGCGATGGGCAGCACCAACAGGAAGGAAATCGCGTCGCGCCCGAAGAAGTCACTGCGATAGACAGCGGCGGCGGCGAGCGTCCCCAAGACCAGCGCGGCAAGAGTCGCAACCGAAGCGACTTGCAGCGAAAGCATCAGCGCGTCCCACAAGTCCTGCCGTCCCATGGCAACGCCAAACCATTTGGTGGTAAAGCCGGGCAGCGGAAAAGAGTAGGTGGCTTCGTCGGTGGTGAAGGAATACAGGAAGATGACGAACATGGGGAAGTGCAAAAACAGCAAGCCGCCAATTGCGCCGAGCGTTAATCCCCATGAGGCTTTATCAGGTTTAGAGTGCATCGAACGCTCCTAACTTGCGGGCAATCAAAAGATACGCGATCATAATGACAATCGGTCCCATCGTAAACGCGGCAGCCAGCGGAATATTTCCCGCCGTGCCTTGATAAGAGTACACCGCCTGCCCGATGAAGAAGCGCGAGTTTCCCAACGATTGCGGCACGATGAAATCTCCGAGCGTCAGCGAGAAGGTGAAGATCGAACCCGCGACCACGCCGGGGAAAGCCAGCGGCAAAATCACTGTGCGGAGGGTCTGCGCGGGAGTCGCGCCCAAATCGCTCGACGCTTCGAGCAGGGATTTCGGCACGCGCTCCAACGCGGTTTGAATCGGGACGATCATATACGGCAGCCAGATGTAGCAAAACGCGATGAACATTCCTATCGGCGAAAGGGACAGCGAAGAGCCGCCGATGCCCGGCAGCGACAAGACCCAATCGAGCGCGAAGTTCAAATGCAGCAGGTCAACGAACCACGAGACGATGCCCTCTTTCGAGAGGATCAACTTCCACGCATACACGCGGACGATGTAACTCGACCAGAGCGGGAGCGTAACCGCGATGTAGAGATACGTCCGCAGGCGGGGCGAGGCAAACTTGGCGATGTAATACGCCAGCGGAAACGCGATGATCGCGTCCATGATGGTGACTGCCAGCGCCATTCCCGCTGTGCGCCCGAAGATTCCGAGGTTGGCGGGTTTGAGCAATTGACCGTAGGTGCTGAGCGTAAATTCCTTGACCACCAAGCCGGTGAATTCTTCGAGGTAATAAAAACTGTTGATCAGCAGCGCAAAGAGCGAACCCAAATACACCACCACCATATACGCCAGCGGCAGCGAAAGCAGAAGCAGCGTCACCAGTTTTGGGTTGCGGAAGAAAAATGCCGAAAGACGATTCGCCATTCTATCCTCCCACTTTGGTCATGTGGTCTTTTTCCCATGAAAGGCGCACGCTTTGTCCGCGCAGTTTCAACACATCCATCGAGGTCGAGCGCAGGTTCTGTTCGATGATGACGAGGGTGTCGCCGCCTTCGATTTCGACGAGATAGCGCGTATAAAGTCCGAGATAGATGACGTCGCGCACGGTGCCGTTTGCGTAAATCATCTTGGGTGAGAATGAATCCGCGGCATACGCGAGGCGAATCTTTTCCGGGCGAACCGAGTATGTCCCCTCTTCACCGGTGATGCGCTTTGCGCTCGCGCCGTGAATCAAATTCGATGTGCCGACAAACCCGGCGACGAAGGACGTGGCGGGTCTTTCATAGACATCGGAAGGCGTGCCAATCTGTTCGATTTTCCCTTGATTGAACACCGCGATTCTGTCGCTCATGGTCAGCGCTTCTTCCTGGTCGTGCGTGACGAAGATGAACGTAATGCCCACGCGCTGTTGAATGGATTTGAGTTCGATTTGCATTTGCTGGCGCAGTTTGAGGTCGAGCGCGCCGAGCGGCTCGTCGAGCAGCAGCACCTTCGGGTGGTTGATCAATGCGCGCGCAAGGGCAACGCGCTGCCTTTGTCCGCCGGAGAGCTGACTCGGTTTGCGGTCGGCAAATCCGCGCAGCTGTACGAGGTCGAGCATTTCATCAACGCGCTTCTTCCGTTCTTCTTTTGCCACGCCTTTGATCATCAACCCATATGCAACGTTAGCGCCGACGTTCATGTGCGGGAACAGCGCGTAATCTTGAAAGACGGTGTTCACATCGCGCTCGAACGGCGGCAAAGTGGAAACCTCCTGCCCGTATAAAAAGATGCTGCCCGCCGTGGGACGGTCAAAGCCCGCGATCATACGTAGGCATGTCGTTTTCCCCGACCCCGAAGGTCCGAGCATGGAAAAAAATTCGCCGTCCTTGATTTCAAGGTCAACGGCGTCTACGGCTTTTATGTCGCCAAAGTGGCGGCTTACTTTTTCAAATCGAATGGCAGGATGGGTCATGTAATTCTCTCCAAAACAAAACTGAAGACTTGACAGGTCGCTTCGCGAAAACCTGACACCTAAATTTTGTGTAAAATACCCTACAAGTTCTCGTGGGGTTGGCTCATTAAAAACTTTTTTGTACACGGATTTGACGGATAGCGCGGATTCTCACTGATTTTTTTGTGCTTGTCCGTGAAACCCGTGTAATCCGTGTACAGATTTTTGTGATTTGTAATGAGTTGTAGCCCAATTTGGGCTAAATTTAGGTGTCAGGTCTATTTGCTAACTTAATTTACTGACTGATGTTACGCACCGTTCCGAAGGTTTCCTCGTAAAACGCGGTTACATTGCGCCAACCTTCGGAACGTTTTGCGTATAGGACAGGCTTAAGCCTGTCCTACGTGATTTACTTACTGACTGATAATCGCAATATAGGATTCAACCCATTTGCTGTACGGCACGCAGTTGCCCGCGCCGGTGGAGCAGGCGGCGATGGGCGTGCGCCAGAACCAGATGGTATCGAACTGGTCAAAGCCGTTGGTGGCGCAGCCTTCATCGGTGAGCAGTTCGTTGCCCTTACAAGCGGCGGGAACGGAAGGCACAGAGCCGAACCACGCGGCGAGGTCGCCTTGCAGTTTGGGGTTGAGCGACCATTCCATCCACGCATAAGCGCACTCGGGGTGCGGGGCTTCGCTGTGCATCATGGTCGAGTCCGCCCAGCCGGTGGCGCCTTCAACCGGGAAGGAGGAGGCAATGGGCGCGCCTTCAAAGGCGAGCAGGTTGACCTGGAAGGGCCACGAGCCGGAAGCAACCACGCCTTCGTTCTTGAAGTCATCCATCTGGACGAACGCATCGTGCCAGTAGCGGTTGACCAGCGCGCGCTGTTCGGTGAGCAGGGCAACCACCGCGTCGAACTGTTCCTGAGTCAAATCGTAGGGGTTGTCAATGCCGAGTTCGGGGTTGTGATACTTGAGATAGAGCGCGGCATCCGCGAGGTAGATCGGACCATCGAAGGCTTGCACGCGTCCCTTGTTGGATTTGCCATCGGGCAGGTTCATTTCCTTGAAGGTCACGTCCCAGGAGGTGGGGGCGTCTTTGAAGACTTCGGTGTTGTACATCAACACGTTCGGACCCCATTGGTAAGGCACGCCGTAATGTTTGCCATCCACAAAATGCCAGGGGGCTTCTTTGAGGCGCTCGTCAACGGTGTCCCATGAGGGCAGGCGGGTGATGTCAATTTCTTGAACTTTGCCGCCGGCAATCAAACGGTTGGAGGCGTCGCCGGATGCGGTGACGAGGTCGTAGCCGCCCTGATTCATCAAGGTCACCATTTCATCGGAAGTGGCGGCGGTCTTGACGGATACTTTGCACGCGGTCTGTTTTTCGAATTCGGTCACCCAATCGTAAGCGGGATCGGTTTCGCCGCGTTCGACATAACCCGCCCACGCAACGATGGCAACTTCGCCTTCGTATTTGGATGCGGGCGCTTCGGTGGCGGCAGGGGCTTCGGTTGCCGCAGCTGCTTCTGTGGCGGGGGCTTCTGTGGCGGCAGGTTGCTCAGCGGGTTTCTCCGGCGCGGGCGCTGACCCGCCGCAAGCGGAAAGCACGAGGCTGGCAAATACAAACACTACCAACAAATTAAATACAAACTTTTTCATTTCTCTCTCCTTTATGATTGGTCTGGACATGACAAACGTACCCGCGAATTATAT
>DZBA01000200.1 GCA_022729775.1 Anaerolinea thermophila
ATAACGATAAAAGTTTTTTTCATGGCGGTTACTCAAATAAGCGCGCGCGGATTCTCAGTAAATTACATTTTGCTTTGCAGGATTGGCAAATCCCGCAAGTACGCGAAGGATTTGCCAATCCTCAGCAGCGTTTAAATCAGCGCGCGCGGATTCTGGTTCTATCCTATTTGATCAAGCTCGCCACGAGCGCGTAAAACTCGGTGGATTTGACCATATCTTCCAGCGGAACAGAATCGCGGACGGTGTGCGCGGTTTCTTCATCGCCAGGACCAAAGCCGATGGAAGGAATGCCAGCCTTGCCAGCCCAGTAGATACCGTTGGTCGAGAAATTCCACTTACCGGCAGGCGCGTCAGCCAAGCCGATGGAGGTTCGAGCTTTCAAGCCTGCCTGCACCAGCGGATGCGCTTCTTCCAACGCCCACGCGGGGAAGTATTTATCAACGGGGAAGACGAAGCCGGTGTAGGAAGGTTCGTCATAGAAGAGTTCTTCCACTTTGACAGTGGCCTTGAATTCGGCGGGAATCAAATCCTCGACCTCTTTCACCACCTGCGCCTTGGTTTCGCCAAAGGTCATGCGGCGGTCAATGTAGATGACGGCTTCATCGGGGACGGCGTTGATGGACGGGGTCTGGACTTTCATATCCGAGACGGTGATTTTTCCGTGTCCCAAAAATTCATGGTCGCCGAGTTTGGGTTCAAGATCGCGGATGCCGGCAATCACGGGCAGCAGTTTGTAAATGGCGTTGTCGCCGACATGGTTGCTCGCCGCGTGCGCGGATTTACCCTTCGATGTGACTTTCATTTCGAGGCGACCTTTATGTCCGCGATAGACGTTCATCTTGGTCGGCTCGCCGATGACGACGAAATCGGGCTTGACCTTCGGGTCAACTTCAACGAAGGTGTTGGGCGCAATGCCGTCACACCATTCTTCCATGTTGCCGAAATAATACGCGGTGTAGCCTTCGAGCAAGCCGAGGTCGCGCGCAATCGCCAGACCATAGACCATGCCGGGCGTGCTGTTCTTTTCATCGCAAGCGCCGCGCGCATATAAAATGCCGTCTTCGACCTTGCCAATGAACGGGTCCCATTCCCACTCGCTGGGATCGCCCACGCCGACGGTATCAATGTGCGAATCGAAAACAATCACTTTGGGACCACTGCCAATGCGACCGATGGTGTTGCCCATCTTGTCGAAGCGGACTTCATCATAACCAAGTTTTTTCATCTCGGCTTGAATGCGCTCGCCGACAGGTCCAACCTGCGATTCCATCGAAGGGATGGCAACGATATCGCGCATGAACTTGATGATGTCCTCACGCTTCTCTTCCACCCGGCGGTGAATTTCTTCTGCAATTTTCTTTTGATCAGTCATTTTTGTCTCCTTAATTTATAAATTCAATTTAGAACGTTGAATGGCACACACTCAACGGGTTTCACAAATTACTTTCCCACCCGCCTGACAATATGGAAGTGGAAATGTCCGGGGATGAAGTAACTCAACGAATAATCTATAATCCTGCCATTGGAATTGAACAGCTGCGCGGAGAAATGCAGCAGCACATCGCCACGCTGAATTTCCAGGTGCTTGGCAACTTCGGCAGTCGCGCCAATCGCGCTGACATCGGCGCGCGAGGTGGTCAACGCATCGCCACGGCTGAGCAAAAAGTCCAGCACAGAGCCGTGGAATTCACTATGCAATTCATCGGTCCGCAAAATATCTTCGGGCAGCGTATCCACCAGATATGCAACCGGGCGCGCGTCTGTACAGATGACGCGCCGCACGCGCGAAAGACGAGAGCCGCGCGTAACATTCAACATCGAAGCGAGATGATCGTCCGCGAGCAGTTGTTCCATCTGCAAGTCACTGACCGAGATTTCAAGATTCAAGCGATTTGCAAGCGTCTCGATACTTTCCAGCACTTCCAGCCCGCTGTCAAACGCCTGAAATTTACCAACCACATACGTTCCCGACCCCTGCCTGCGGCGGATCAAACCCTGCGTCTCGAATGTGCGCATTGCTTCGCGCAAAGTCGCGCGCGATACGCCCAATTGTTTTGCCAGGTCAGGCTCGGATACCAAACGCTGCCCCGCCGGCGTCTTTGCAATCAACGCTGCAAGATCAGCCTGTAACCTTTGAAATGGAAAATTCGTCATGTTTCACTCATCCAACACAGAGATAAAAGCAAAATTATTCACATCAACAAGACCCTTATCCGAAATTCTTAATTCGGGGATCACAACCAAACCCATTAAACTCATTTGCATATTCGGGTTGTTCAACTCGCAGCCGCACATGGCAAAGCCTTGTAATACTGTCGCGGCTTTTTTGGCGACCACCTCGACGCGCTCAGTGGACATCAATCCCGCGAGCTGCAATTCCACCTTTCCCGCGACCTTGCCGTCAATCACCACGATTTGACCGCCGCCGCACTTGACCAATTCATTCGCCGCCATCGCCATATCATCTTCGCTCGTGCCAACCACAATCATCTGGTGACTGTCATGTGCCATCGTCGAAGCGATTCCGCACTTGCGCGAGAATCCAAATCCGCTGACCAACCCTACATTTACCTTGCCCGTTGCGCGGTGACGTTCCACAACAGCAATCTTCGCAATATCGCGGGAAATGTCCGGTTTGATTTCGCCATTCACAGGCTCGACTTCAAAGGTCACATGTTTGGTTGGCGCTTGGTTTTCGATAACGCCGATGACATGCGCTGTCACCTTTGACTTGCGACTTGTCGTCTTCAACTTAAAATCTTCCGCTTTCAACGCGCGTTTGACGTGCACCGATTTGACAGCCCACTGCGGATGCTTGACAACGGGCAGGTTAATTTGCCACTCGCCATTCTCCGCGATGACTTGACCTTTGGCGATGACCACATCGGCTTTGAAGTTGCGCAAATCTTTAACAAGCAGCACATCCGCCCAGCGTCCCGGGGCAATCATGCCCATCTCTTTAGTCAATCCAAAATGTTCGGCGGTGTTGATGGTCATCATTTGAATTGCGGTCAGCGGCGCGAGTCCCTGCTCGATGGCGTGCTTCAACACGCGGTCCATGTGACCATCTTGCGAGAGCGTCTGCGCGTGCGAGTCATCCGTGCAAAGAATAAAGCGGCGCGAGTCGAGTTTCTTTTCCGTAATCGCTTTGACTTGAGTCGCAACATCATGCCACGAAGAGCCATAACGCAGCATGGCTTTCATACCCTGACGGACGCGAGCAATTGCGTCTTCGGCGCGAGTCCCTTCGTGGTCATCTTCCGCGCCGCCCGCGACGTATCCATGAAACGGCAGACCCAAATCGGGCGTGGGATAATGTCCGCCGATGGTTTTGCCTGCGGCATGGGTCGCGGACATTTCATCCAGCATTTTTTTATCGGACATAAACACGCCGGGGAAGTTCATCATTTCACCAAGTCCGATAATGCCTTTCCACGTCATGGCTTCGGCAACTTCTTTGGTACCGATGGACGCGCCTGTCGTCTCCAAACCGGGCGCAGAAGGCACACACGAAGGCATTTGCACCCAAACGTGAATCGGCTGCTTGGCGGCTTCGTCCACCATCAGTTTGACACCCTTAAGCCCGAAGACGTTGGCGATTTCATGCGGGTCAATGAACATGCCTGTTGTGCCGCGCACCGCCACCGCGCGGACAAATTCCGTGACCGTGACCATGCCCGACTCAACGTGCATGTGACCATCGAGCAAACCGGGGACGAGATAACGCCCCTTCGCTTCGATGACTTTGGTCTTCTTGCCGATGGTATGGCTGGCGTCTTCGCCGACGTAGGCGATGTGTCCATCCACGATGGCGATGTCGGTATCGGGGATGATTTCGCCCGATTGCACGCTCACCCATTGACCTTTGCGAATCACAAGGTCGGCGGGTTTGCGTCCCATGGCGACATCAACGAGGGATATATTTAGTTTGGTTGAAGAGGTCATTTAGACTCCGTAAATAGGTACACAGGTAGACAGGGAAAAGCGTGATGCGTAGTTCGTGAAAATCTATCTTCCAAAAGCAAAGATGGGCGGCACATCAGCCCAGATGCCTTTAGGGGTGACAAGATTTTGTAAATCAGCGATATGCTCCGCGCGGATTTGCTCACGCTGTTCGTTTGACATTTTTTTCAGCGGCGCGCCTTCCAAGCCTGCGACGATTTCGCGCCAGCGGTCTTCGGCTGTAAGATGAAAATAGCCGAGTTGTTCCGCTTTGATTTCAATTTGCGTAAAGCCTGCTTCGCGCAATAAGGTTTCACATGCAGCTTCATCAGGGATGCGATGAATTGGCAGCGAGCCAAGTTTGATTTCGTGCTTTTGTAAACGTTCGTTCCACAACTGGCGCAACGGTTGAAGAAAATTTGGCGCAAAGGTGTTGAACATGACAAAACCATTTGGTTTGAGGACGCGCTTCGCCTCTTTCAAGGCTTTGCTCATATCCGGGATGAAGAATAAAGATGAAGCGCACAAAACCGCGTCAAAACTGGAATTGGGAAAGTCGAGATTCTCCGCGTCTCCAGTGAGTAACTGGACGGATTCCAAAGTCTCCCGACTTTGGAATTTCTGCCACGCCACCGCAATCATCTCTTCCGAAATATCAACGCCGATGATTTTTCCGTCCGCGCCGATTTTTTCCGCCGCCAATAACGGGATGATTCCTGTCCCCGTAGCGACATCCAAGACGCTCATGCCAGCGGAGAGATTCGCCAGTTCCACAAACCTGCGTGCGGTGACGCTCAAAAAATTCAACTCATCGTACGTGGGTGCGACAGAGTCGAAATGCGCGGCGAGTCGGCGTTTGCGGTCTTCGGGGTTAGGGTCAGCCATTTTTATTCTCGTTCCTCAATTTCTTTGCGAGATTGAGAAACCAAATCGTTCCAGAGTTTTATCACGTCGGGGCTGAGGCGCGCCGCCGCAACTGACACAATGTTTACATCGAAAGGGCTGTCAAAATCTTTATCCAATACAAAAAGCAATATGCTTTTTATATCAGATGGGTGTTTGGCAGATTGTCCTTCCTGCCATGCCTGTAATTTACCAACGATGATATCTTCGGGGCGGGCGCACCACGCCTCAAATTCCTCTTCACCGTCCGAGAATTTTTTTCGGATACGGCGCTCAAAAGCGACACGATATTCAGGTTCCCGTTTCAATGGAACCAAGTCTGCCTTAATGCCTTCTTCCGAATCGATGATGTTGAACATAATTCCCATTTCAACAGAGTTTTTCATCATCTCAGGGTCGGCGTAATAACGCGGCAGCGGAAATCTTTGGGAAAGTGAGGCAAAATCCTGTTCACGTAAATCAACCAGAATATCTATATCAAAAGTTGTTCTTGTGATTCCAAAAGGAATCCCCGCAAATGCCCCAACTATCATATAAGGAGCGCTGATTTCATCCAGAGTGCGGACAACTTTTGCGTAAAACTTTATGCTGTACATTATTTTTTCGGTAATCGAACTGTTGTGAAATGTTCCAAAACTTTCATGCTGATTTCAGAGCGAGATAAGTTTGGGTAGCGACTTTCAAGCGTCAATCGAAACGTGGACATGGCAAATGCCTGCGCGCGCATGGCAGGGATAATCCGCTTTTCGGGCGGAAGTTTTTTGAGCAAATCAATTTGCACCCAATCAGCAGGGTCGAGTCCACGAACAATGGCGGCAACATCTATTTCAGGCATGTTCATCGTTTTTACTCATCACGTACCACGTATCACGCCAACAGCCTCTTCGCAGCCTTATTATGTTTCTCGATTAACTTGCCCTTATCCACTGTGACAAGTTGACCTTCTTTCACAACGAACTTTCCGCCGACGACGTTGTAATCCACATTCACAGATTGCCCGAAGACAACCGCCGCAACGGGGTCGTGCATTCCTGTAAATTCAAGGCGACTTAAATTCACCGCGAAGAAGTCCGCGCATTTGCCGACTTCAAGGCTGCCGATGTCGCTGCGTCCGAGGACTGCCGCGCCGCCACGCGTGCCGAGATGGAGCGCTTCGCGCGCGGTCATCAGTTTGCGGTTCGGGTCAGCGGATAAAGAATAGCCTGTGATTCCTTCTTTAAGGCGAGAGAGCAGCATCGCATTACGGACTTCCGCCAGCAGGTGCGAGCCGTCATTCGAAGCGGAGCCATCCACGCCCAAGCCGACATTCACGCCAGCCGCGCGATATTCCTTGATGGGCGCAATGCCCGAGGCGAGTCGCATGTTCGAGGTGGGACAGTGCGCGACGCCGCAGTTGTGTTTGGCAAAGACGCCGATCTCTTCTTCATTGACCCAAATCGAGTGCGCGAACCAGACATCCCCACCGACCCAACCGACCTCCTGCATATATCCAACGGGACGATGACCAAACATCTTCATGCAGAATTGTTCTT